>JAJZOT010000271.1 GCA_021847855.1 Thermoplasmata archaeon
CCTGATATGATAGCTATCTTTATAAATTAAATAATATACCAACTCTTCCGCTGATTAAGTAAAGAACAGTAAATGCATTAATTGGGAGATAAAAGTTTTTTAAATTTCTGGTAAACAGAATAAGCAAAAACCCCGGTAGAGACAAAAGTTATTGTATGCCTGTTGGACCAGTCCAGTTCCTTCACTAAGTAAGTTAAATGTTTGCTTTTATCCTCATGCGGTGTATATTCCATGCCATTCATATAACTCATTATATTCTCAACGATTGCATCCCTCTCGTTATTCCTGACATAACCAAGCCTGCTTCCAACTTCAACCATTTTTATCCCGGAAAGATAGGTTGCCTCAACCATGTCTTTCTTTGACATCCATTCTGTTTCATAGTTTATGAAATCATCCCACGATCTTCCATTTTCTAAAAGATTGTAGAAATCCATCAAGTGCTTCGTCTTGATCTTGAAGCCATATCTGTCCGGCATTTCATAAAACAAGGAGCCAACATCCAGAAACGGTGTAAGCGGAGAGATGAAACCATAAATCGGCATATTTTCAGTTCTGTGATCTGAAATGAATTTTTCAAGGAAATCAGCATCCTTCAATACATCCTCTTTTGTCTGATGGGGCAGTCCAATTGAGAAATAGATATCGAATTTCTTTGAGCCAAATTCTGCTGCAAGATCCACGGATTTCGCAAGGCTGTCATTGTCGTAATACCTTCCAGTGTTCTGCCTTATCCTGATATCAGAAGAATCAGGAGAGATTTCGCACATAAACTGATCGATGCTTTTTGAGATGGCCTCAAAGTATTGCCTTCCTGGTGGGACAAAATATTCTGTTAAGAGAGGAAGATCAATCCCACGGGACTTGAATTCTTTGAATAGATCACTGTAGTACTTTTCGCCAGTCTGGCATATGTCTCCGGCAATGAATACTGGGGATGCAATCGTGTCCTGAACTACCTCTACCTCTTCTGCTATTCTGGCCGGGTCTCTCTTGACAAGACCAGTGCTGTGATACCTGTTTCCATAAGCAAAATTAGAGCCACCACAGAATCCGCAATTATACTGGCATCCATGCTGTATAATTGTCATTCCAACAGGATTCTTGATCCATGATAGATATGGCAAGTGTCCCCTAATGTCATGATATTTCAACGATGTTTTAACTAGGATAGAATAATCAATGAAGACATCCGAAGCTGGATCCGGATCATTCATAGGAAGATTGGTCTTAACGCCGTCATCATCCCTGTAAACTAAGCTGTTAACTGAGCTTAATGGCTTGCCCTCTTGAATGGCTTCCATAATCATAATCAGAGGTTTTTCCATATAATCACCTTTCAGTACAAAATCAATTTCAGGCACTTCGTGAAGCAGCTCCTCAGCAAAATATGACGAGGAAAAACCACCGAAAACAATTTTTTTATCAGGATGCAATTTTTTGATCAAACGCGCAACCTGGATTGCACCGTGGACATGTGGCATCCAGTGAAGATCAATGCCAAACAGATCCGCATCCACCTTTTCAATATATTCAGTCACATCAAACTTATCGTCTGCTAACATATGGACTGCAAGATTGCATATCCTGCCGCTATAACCATGTTTTATCGCATAATTCAGCATGCTTACAAATCCAACAGGATACATCTCAAAAAGAGGCGTGGAAGGAACGACATCACTTATGGGTCCCTCTCTGAGGTCCCTTTTCCTGAAATCGTAAATGCTCGGGGCATGGATCAGTGCAAGATCAGATTTCATGCAATCCACAGGAATACCGTAGAAATAAATTTATTGAACCAATAAAAAAAACTATACCGTTCCTGCTTTCAGGAATGATTAAAAATTAAACAAAATAATATAATTAGTTTATGGCGGGCTTGCAAGATGTCCATTCAATGCCATGAACCCTATGACCAATGCAAACACTGTTCCAATTCCCAGTATTATCCATTCGACATAGTATGCATATTTTCCGGAAGCCTTGACTGGTTTAATATACATTATTGGAGCAAGAATTGCACCTATTCCATCAAAGAGATATAAGCCCATAGCGGTTATAAGATTGTTTCCAGTTTCGAGTTTAAGCTGAACAATGCTGTATGCGCCCACCAGGACATATATACCCAGTATGACAACCATTATAGGAAAGATACCAAGGTGTATATTTTTCTGGTCCTTGAATCCCATAGCAGCTGCAATCATGAGAAATAGACCAAGTAGAAGAAGGGGATCGCCAAAAAGCATGTTATATGCGGCTCCGAAACCTGTCATTGGCCATGCAAATGACATATAGAAACCACTTGCAAAATCAAACGCACCAATTCCAATCGCAGGCACAATTAAAGCCCTTATCTGATCAAAGTTGCCCCTGGCAGCAAAGAAGAAATAAAATGCGCCGATAGCAGTACCAAACGCCAATCCTATAAGCATCACGGCCAGTGGATCAACAAATACTGACATTTTTATCACCAATCAAACAATCACATATCAGTTATTCTAATCCTACACATATATGTAAGGGATACAAATGTAGCTAAACCACTCACTGGCTACGAATTTTACAGGCAATTAATGTATTTAATACAATGCTGAAAATAAGTTACATTACTCTTCTGTTTTGAACTATGATGTTCAATTTTCCTTCCTGATCCTTGTCAATTATATTGCCGCATTTTTCACATTTGAGGCTCATATCCGGCTGGAGGACAAACCGAGATTCTCCACATACAGGACACGTGCTCCTTACCCACAACTTGGAATAGTCTGTCTGTTCAACATATCTCCTCGCCATTTCTTCCCTTTTCTCATTAATATCCTGGGCTGGTCTTGGCTTTAGAAGAATGGACATGACCCAGGCGAATCCAACTAAGGCCCAGATTAGAACAAATACAGTGACAAGAACGGAGAGAATACCATTGGAGAGAACAAGAAATGATGCCACGCTGAGAAGAGTTGCCGTGAAGTTAACAAGCAATGACCTGAGGAAACCTGCTTTCAGACAGATATAGTTGAGTACCAGAACACTCAGGAGAAAGCTTATCGAATCCGGTCCCAGGAAGGGCAAAAAGTACCCAATAATAAGATCTATTGCAGCAGATATAGTAATGATTTCAAACTCTCTGCGCCTTTTTATTACAGGATCCTTTGAAATTGATCCCGATGCTTCAAGACGCTTTTCAAGGAAAACGATAAGGGCAATCGGGATAAGTTGCATCAGAACAGAAAATATGATTGCAGTATAACCATAGACAATTATGGCAGATGAATCGGGAAGCCCAAGGCTGGTAGGAGCTATACCTGCAAGACTCTCAAGTGTAGAAACCATGAGACCCAGAAACATAAAGAACGCAAAATAGAGCGAAAAGACCGATATATCCCCTGAAGATGATAAGTTCCTGGATCCATTTTTTTTAACAAATAAAATCTTATCGACCAGGATATAAGCAATCAGGAGAACAGTCAAGATCCAGGTCAGACCAATTGTGAAAAGATTGAAAAATGGTTTAGCATATGATGGCGTATTAT
>JAJZOT010000272.1 GCA_021847855.1 Thermoplasmata archaeon
GGAAATGGTGCTATGCCCACAAGTAGTATTGTGAATGAAATTGCTACCAGCATTTTAGTGTTCAATCTTATCTTCGTTATGTTGTTCAAGGCCTGAGGTCCTCTTAACCCGACAAGAAGAGCAAAAACCGCCAGTATAATCCACGGAGGATAAAGGATGCCAAGACCGATTATCACCATTATCGACAGATAAGAAAAGTAAATGGCGCGCCGCCCCATAATTGTTGATGATATAATGCCTCCGTCAAGAAACCCCAACGGCAACGCATTGAGAGAAGTCGTCACAATGCCTATCCATCCCGCAAAGGCCAGGGGGTCCAGAATCCCGTTGGAGGGTATCAGCCTGTTGCCCACGAATTGCATTATCAATGGCGTACCTATGGTTTCGGCTGGAGTGTTTACAATTGGTGCCATGGGCGGGAAATAAAATGTCAGAAATGAACCAATCAGTAAAAATACAATAGAAATAAGAAAACCAAAAATCAGGGAGTAGGAACCGGATTCAACCATGGCCTTCCTGCTTATATACGGACGGTTCGGTGTGTTAATTATGCCCATAGTCCCAATACCAAGAGGATCAGGGACAAAGATGGGGAGGCTGTATGACATGCCGTTTTTCTTCAACGCCACATATTTTCCCACCTCGCGTCCCGCTAGAATTACAGAAATAGGAAGAACGAAAAAGACAAGATCGTAGGCAATATTCTCCAGAGGATTATTCAACCCGCTATAGCTGACCTGATAAGTGTAGCCAAAATAAAAGACACTCGCAACAGTTGCAATGAAGAGGATCACCTTCATTTTCAGGTTGTTCGATAACTCAGGTCTCCTAACCACCACTATTTCGTTGTCCGTGCCAGCGTTTGTAAATGCAAGAAACCCGAGTTTATCAAGCTCCTTCACCATTGCGTCGAAATACTGTTCGGGATAGTGGTCAAAAGTTTCAATCCTGAATACCAGTGACTCTCCAATTGGATCAACAGCAGAAAATTCGTAATATTTCCCGATTGCGGATTTCAGTAAATTCTGTTTTTCACTGTCGATCATCTACTTCCTCAGAGCTGGCATCTATCCAAAATCTCCTTAATTAAGGTTTCATTAAGTCTCTTTGTAGAAGTAATCAATGCGTGGCGACTGGAACCTTTCGCTTCCCCAGAAACATGGGCAGTAATGCATCCACTGATTTTCATTGCATCAAGTTGGGTGGTGATGACCCGGATTTCGACGCCAGAACTGCCTGAATTTTGCAAGATTGCAATATCATGCTTAAGGGAGAACATTGCACTGATTATCGCCTTCATTTCATCATCCTCAAAACTGCCGGAGATGAATGATAAGATATTGCCATTGATCTCAATCTTGCTGGAATTATTTACTGCGTTATCGACGACCTGTTTTAGCTTTCTTTCACGATATTTCCTCATGGAAATATTTTCCTGAATCACTTTCGTGAACGCTTCCTGGACATTTTCAGAACTTACCGACAGTTCCTTCTCAATAAGAGAAGCGGTGTTGTATAGATTGTGTACATATTCCAGAGCTGCCTCTCCTGCTGCGAACGTAAACCTCTGGATTCCTTCCTGAATGGTCTCTACCTTAATTATCTTGATAAAACCTATTTCGCCAGTAGACTTGAGGTGTGTTCCGCCGCATCCTTCCGTGTCAATGCCGTCAATCTCAACCACCCTGACGCTCCCGCCTTCCGGTACTCCGCCTTCAAACAGGCGAAAACCATATTTTGAAAGGGCACCGTTCCATTCAATATTCCTGACTGTTATTGAGCGATTTTGGGTGATATATAGAAGGCATTCCTTCTCTATAAGTGATATTTCCTCAATGGTCGGCCTGTGGAAATGCGTTATATCGATCCTTGACCGGTCTACCCCTTTCTGTACTCCACTCTGCCATACGTGTTCACCAAGAACACGCCTTAAAACGCCCAGAAGAAGATGGGTAGCCGAATGGTGCACCATAAGTCTTCTCCTGCGGGCGAAATCTATATGCCCGATTATCCTGGACTTTTCGGGGATAGTCGATGAGAGTCTGTGGACTATTGCGTTACCGTGCCGCTCTGCCTTCAGCATATCCACGTTCTTTCCATGATAGACAAAGTATCCCAGATCTGTAGGTTGTCCACCTCCCTCCGGGTAGAACGCAGTCTGGTTTGTTATTATGAGCTTATCTCCAGAATAAAGGACGATTGCATTGAATTCCTTGATGGATGTGTCGTCATAATAAAGGGGCCTGGTAAAGATGTCCGGAAAAGTCTCTTCGTCCTTCTTGACCGGCCTCTGCTGTTCGTGCCTCGAAATAACAAGGTAATTGAAATTCTCCGGTATTGTGATGTTATTTTTCCGTTTGTCATGTACAATTCTCTTTGCCAGTTCCGGAGTGATTCCGGAGGAATCATACAGTGTAACAAGGTCATCGCTGCTCAGGGACCTGTTTTTATCAAAGGCCCTGAGGACAATTCCTTCAGCACGGCCATATAGTTCATCGTATTTTGCTTCCTCCTCTTTCAGGGCCTCAACTATAAATTTTTCAGGAAAGTTTTGAATAACATCGGACATGTTCTCATGATGCAGCTTTATAAGGTCAAATATTGACCCTTCGAAATTTGCATCTCTTTTTGCCCGAAGTGCCCGCCTTATGAGTAGCCTGGCCAGATATCCAACCTTAACATTGCTGGGGATAACGTAATCGGCAAATAGAGTCATAAGTGTCTTCGAATGATCAGCTAGAACGAACACCGCCCTTGACCTTTCGAAAAAGTTTTCCAGATCCTGAGCCGATAAAGAAATTCCAATATTCCTGAGTTCAATTTCAGCCTTGTTAAGAACTAAGGATTTATCGAATGGTTCAGTTTCAGCTGAAATTCTGGACAGCGCCCCCATTACTCTCGGATCCCACGGTTGAATCTGTGATTTGTCCATTATTTCCTTTATCGCATAGGGCATAATCGCTTCGTAGACGGTTGGAGTACCCTGCGAAAGCCAGACCAGTCTTTCGAGGCCATAACCCGTATCAACTATCTGTATCCGCATTTTTGAGTATTTTTTGCCATCGATCTCAAAGTCCCCATCCTGATCCTCCTGCAAATCCATAAAAACCAGTGTAGCAACTTCAAGACCACCAACAAATACTTCGAAAGCGTTTCCCCCGTTTCCTCCTCCTGACCATGGCTTTTCCTTGAAAGTTATCCTGAAAGCTTCAATCTTCAGGCCATCAGTAAGCAGTTTAAAGCAATATTCGACGGTTTCTTCTTTCCAATATACGAACTTGTCAGGATAGTTGAAGGCATCATGGCATAACATTTCGAAGCTAGTCAGGTGCCTGCCGGTCTCACCTACCAGATCTGTATCAGTCATCCTGATTGACGGCTGAGACATCACGAGAGGATTATTGGGTGGTTTAACCCTGCCTGAAGTAACGTGGGGCTGGAAATTGTATATTGATGCATTGACAAGAAGAACGTCATCCCTCCAGCGTGGAACGACGGGATAAGGTCTCAGAG
>JAJZOT010000273.1 GCA_021847855.1 Thermoplasmata archaeon
TATAAACCGTTGTCTCGTTGGATACCAAGTTACCAAGATGGTTGTTTACAATGTATGAAGTATTGATATTGTTTTGAGATGTGTATTGACCCACCTCATAATTTGCAACTGCCTGGACATCACTTTGAGCCTGTGAGCTTTCATTTTCCCACATTGGGAGGATAACACTAGAATTCTGTGGAGTTATTCCTCTGTGTGAAGAAGGTATCTGGCTGAAGTTTCCTATGTACCAGGTAACGAAGTTCAAATCTGCTTTGTATTGCAGTTTGTCCAACTTACCCGAATGTAATCCGTAATGTATCAGGTTATATGTCATAAATTTCTGTAAATCGTGAATCTCCTGAAAATTTAGAGTTGTCACATTGTTATTCATTTCCATTATCATATTTTCGGCCCCAGAGGCTGCCCAGTAGACTTTTTGTCCATGGTTCCGTTGTTATGTGCTAAACCGGAGAAAGCAAGCAAAATCATGATAAATGACATGAGTAATACTCCAAAAAGGTTCATTTTCCTTTTCATATAAAATGCGAAAGTATTACTATATACATATATTTAGTAGTTGTGAGGACTACATGCTAAAAGAGGATCGTCAGATTATTGGAATAATCATAGTGATTTGGCCAATTTTTTGAGCTTAACATCGAATGAATATTCACCGTATATTATTACAAATTGTACATAATATTACGACTCTTGGTTATTATATTTGACTCATCACACGTTCATGTGAGTTCATGGATAAAGCTCCAAATTACAATACCCGAAGTATATTGCTGCCCTCATGTTCCCTTATTCTTTTGACCGAACGCCATCTTTTCCATTGGTGCAATCTTTGAAACGATCCCTCAGCTCTTGCATCGGTATTCGATACATGAAATAGTTCAAAAAACAGCCAACATACACTTTCATCGCTCTGGCAATACCCTTTATCGTATGAGTTCAGTCACCTGAAGTTATCCCGGATTAACCCTGAACGAAAGTCTTACCATCTCTCTGTCTGATTCTAGAATGCTATAAACACTGAAGAAATCCCCTGATCCTCTCTCTGATCGGAATCCACAGGATGCTATATTATACCATTTTAAACTGGTGCAGACCAATGATAGGTCACTCAGTCAAGTTTTTCCCTTAGAAGAGAGGTAACGTAACCTTTTATCTGTTCGAATTTAAGTTTGGGAGGCATTGGCGCTTCCTTGGAGCTCACAACAACATCCACAACAGATGGAACATCTCTCTTTGAAAGAGCTTCAATGACAGCCTTCTCCAGGTCGGCAGGTTTCTCAACCCTTATGGAGTGTATTCCTATGCTTTCAGCTATTTTTGCAAAATTCAATGGATAGAGATCCACACCGTATTCAGGGAATCCCATGACCTCTTCCTCAAACTTTATCATGCCAAGCTTGGAGTTGTTGAAGACGAACAGCTTCACAGGTCTGTTGTATTTTTTTATTGTGACGAGTTCCATCATTGTCATCGCAAAGCTTCCGTCACCGATCAGCGCTATGACCTGCTTTCCAGATGCATAGGATGCACCAACTGATCCCGGAATTCCTATACCCATGCTCCCAAGCCATGATGAATATGTGAATCTTCTTCCTGCATTTGTCCTGAAATTTCTGACACCCCACACCGTCACGTTTCCAGTATCGACAATTATGTCTGCATCCTTGTCTGCATGCCTTGATATGGTTGCTGCCAGCACTTCAGGTTTCATTGGAACATCATCGGACGTTTCCGATTTCTCCAGCGTATCGATCCATGATTTCTTCGAATCCTGCAAATCCATATAGAATTTTACCGGTTTTTCTGCTACATTCAGTCTGTCCAGGAACTGTCCTACGTCAGAAATCACCGGTAAGTCTGCCCTTCTTCTCTTTCCAATGGAATTTGGGTCTATATCCACATGTACCGTCTTGAGGTCCTCGGGTATGAACTGTATATAAGGGTATGATGATCCCAGCATAATGAGGAGATCAGCCTTTTCCATGGCATCGTATGATGGTCTTGTCCCAAGGAGTCCAAGGCTTCCCATGACCTTTCTGTCAAGATCATCCATGATTCCTTTCCCGTTCAACGCGTATATTATTGGAGCCCCTATTTTCTCAGAAAGTTCATCAACTTTCTGTCCGTATCCTCTTGCACCCTTTCCTATGAGTATTACCGGCTTCCTGGACTGGTTGATTGCATCGCATACTTTTTCAATATCCGGATTGAATTTAAAGACTGGGTAGAAATCTTCAGTGATGTTCTCCGGCTCATCTGACTGTAGCCTCAAGATATCTGCCGGAAGTGTGAGGTGTGAGACCCCTTTTTTCATCAGGGCTTCCCTGTGTGCCCTCAGAACCAGGGACTGTGATCTTTCCGGGCTCACTATTGTTGTGCTGTAAACGGAAACATCGGCAAAAAGGCTGTCAAGCTTGACCTCCTGGAAGTAGTCTGTGCCTATGAGGTCTGTCTCCACCTGACCTGTGAGTGCAATGACAGATGCATGATCCATCTTTGCGTCATACAGTCCGTTCAGAAGATGGATGGAACCTGGACCTGATGTTCCCATGCACACTGTGACCTTTCCAGTTAGTTTTGATTCGAATGAAGCTGCAAGTGCCGCTCCCTCTTCATGCCTTACCTGTATGAACTCAATTTTATCGTCATGCCTTCGTATGGAATCCACAAGCGGATTCAGGGAATCACCCGGAAGGCCATATATCCTTTTTATTCCAAGATCAATGAGCGTTTCAATTATAACATCTGATACAGTTCTCGACATGAAAACATATCTTGTCAAGACTTAAAATATTTGCGAAGATAAAAATTATGGTCAATTCTGGCTAAACATGCGATTCTGTTAATAAAAACAAACAAGTATGTCAGAGCGCTGAACCATGGTATGCACCGGGCAACGTTTGTTCTTTCCCTGTCCAAGTCACTCAGATCCTTCATTTTTACAACTCTGGCGGTATCATCACCTTTCTATCTGTCCAGCCTGGGTTATAACACCATAGAGGTTGGAATTGCCCTCTTTGTGAGTATGGTATCATCCACTATTTTTGTTTATGCGTTCCCACACCTGAGAATGAACAACAGATTTAGGGCACTTGTACTGGCTGCTCTTCTGTCACTTTCCCTCATAATTATGATTGTGTATCACAGCATTATTATCTATATGGTTGCGGTTGTGGTTGGTGGAATTTCGCTCAATGGAAGAGATCTTACAGCAAACCTTGCACTTGAACAGTATACAATAAGCCATTATGAGGTGGATCGAAGATCTAAGAACAATGCATTCTCAATCTACAATTTCTCATCATACGGTGTAGGGGCTGCTGCATCGGCCAGCCTTCTTCTTTACAGGATTCCTGATTACAACCTTCTGTTCCTCATTGATCTTGTGATGGCACTTTTACAGTTCATTCCCTACGTTGTGGTGAAATTTCCGGAAATGGAAAGGAAGAAAATCAATGTGGTCATGGATGAGAAAACTTCGAGGAATGTGTCATCC
>JAJZOT010000274.1 GCA_021847855.1 Thermoplasmata archaeon
GTTTATCCCAATTTCGTATCACTTCCGCAGTTTCCAATTAAACTTGAATACTCACCTACTATGGGTCTTTGATGAATCTGGCCTGGATTAAGGAATACGGGAAGGATATTCCACGGAGAAAATTCATCATTTTTTCTTTATCTATTTTGATCCTCATTTTGATTTCTCTTTTCTCTGCATTTATAGGGGCAGTCTATATCCCTCCACTTACTGTAATGAGGGTTGTGTTAGCCCAGATACCGTTTGCAGGTCATATTTTTGCAGGTAGTACTACAAATATCCAGAGGGAAATTATAATTGATTTAAGGGGACCGCACATAATTGGCGCAATCATTATTGGAGCAGTTCTTGGGGTAGGCGGTGCAACCATACAGAGCGTTTTCAAGAATCCTATCACTGAACCCTATATGATTGGCATATCCAGCGGAGCAGCACTTGGTGCGGTTCTTTCAATAGCATTGGGAGTTACCATATTCGGCTTCTATACGCTTCAGACGCTAGCATTTGTTTTTTCCGTCGCAATCGTTCTGGCAATTTATGTTTTCTCGCTCAGAAGCCGAAGGGTACCGGTTCTTTATCTTCTGCTTACGGGAATTGCAGTTAGCGTTTTCATATCATCTATCGTGGCGTTCCTTCTTTATACGAGTCCAAGCCTTGAAGGCGCAAGCGAGGTCTTTTTCTGGCTGATGGGATCAGTTGAAAACATAACATGGAAATCACTCATTCCAGTTGCAATTCTATGTATTGTCAGCATGGTAATAATAGGGATGTATGCAAGGGAACTGGATACGATTCAGCTGGGCGAAGAATATGCGAAGAGCGTTGGCGTCAACGTTGAATCACTTAAGCTTGTTGCACTGGTTCTTGTGACTTTAAGTGTATCAGCTGCAGTATCCATTTCAGGATTGATAGGTTTTGTGGGCCTGATTACACCACATATATCCAGGCTGATTTACGGGGGCAGCAATCGTAAGGTAATACCCGCATCAGCGATTTTCGGCGCCATTTTTCTGGTCGCAGCATATGACATTGCAAGGCTGATAATACTCCCCCGTGTGGTGCCAATCGGAATCATAACTGGCATTATAGGAGTACCATTTTTCATTTATCTGTTAAGAAGGCTGGCAGGTGGTTATTATTCAGATTGAGGTTGATTCTATTCGATACCGCAATGTCTCATTCTCCCTTGGTCCGGTATCCTTTGAGGCAGACAGTGGCGAGGTATTTGGTATCGGCGGGCCGAATGGCTCCGGGAAGTCAACTTTGATACGACTGATCCTTGGGTTGCTCAAGCCTGATAGTGGATCCATAAGGATAGAAGGCAAAAACCTGGCTAGCCTCACGCAGAGAGATATTTCGAGAAAGATATCCTATCTGCCACAATCCCTGTTTTCCCCGCTGAATCTTTCTGTACAGGATGTTTTACTGGCATCCGAATACAGTATGCTTGACAGAAACGAATCCCTCTCAGATCTGATAGAATACTTTGGTCTTGAAACACTGAAAAACAGGGATTTTAACACACTAAGCGGAGGAGAGAAAAGGATAGTTATGTTTGCCGGAGCCGTGCATCAGGGGGCAGATATAATAGTAATGGATGAGCCCGATACCTTCCTGGACATAGACAAGGAAATTTTCCTTTTCAATGAGATAAAGAAACTTTCACAATCTGGAAAACTAATAATCACGATATTTCACGATCTGAATAAACTCAGGGATACATGCGATCGCGTCCTTCTGCTTAAGTCCGGAAAACAGATTGCCTGTGGTGAATCCAGAGATGTCCTGATTCCTGATATACTGGAAACTATTTACTCTGCGAAATTTATTTTGGATGAGGGTAAGACCGGAAGCAGAATACTCGCAACACGATAGCATCTATAGATACACAACTCTCTCTTCCAAAAGAGCAGTTTCACCTGCATCCATTCTTACCTTAATAAACGAGCAATTTGTAAATCTTATCGAATGAGGATCACCAATGTATATTTTATAAAACATCCTGATAAAGCCTCCATGGGATATTGCCAGCACATTTTTTCCTTTATAATCGCTGAATAAGATATCTCTTGCCTTAATGACTCGGTCCCTTAGATCCTCAACGGATTCAGCTCCGGGTAAAAGATCTATAGTATCGTCCAGTATATTTGTGAATTTCAGGCCAAAAATTTCCATTATTTTTGCTGTTGTCATAGCCTCTCCTGCTCCAATGGCCCTGTCCCTGATCAGATCAAACATCTCCAATCTGTGGACTCCTATTATATCAGATATCAGTTCAGCAGTCTTTATTGAACGTCCCATGCCACTGTGCAGTATTAAATCGATATCTTTTGGTAGTGCTGATTTCGCTACCTCTATGACGTGCAGTTTTCCCGATTCCGTGAGATCTGAATCAGTAGAGCCCTGCCATTCTCCTCTTGCATTTGCTATAGTTTCTCCATGCCTGAAAAGCGTAAGCTCCATCTCATCCATGCTCATTCTAAAACCGTAATTGCTGTGTAACTTATAGAAGATGCTCTTTTCAGTAAATATCGACTATTTATTCATTAAAGCAGTTTAATTATCTCGTTAAGATACTCTGCAAACGCCTGCCATATCTGGCAAGACTGAAATGTGAGTAAGATGCCTGTGTATTCGATTTACATAAGACATCCCTGCCATTTATGCCATTTCCTCTGATATTTTCCATCATTAAATTTTCGGATGTTTCGGTTCGGCTGTAATGAAACTCATGTCCATATGCGACCTCTCCCTTTCTGAAAAGCAGAGATTTATCGTTACCTACAAGCTTTGTATAGGAAATTGCAGGTACCTTACCCATTTTAGAATTGCCTGAAAATATGCCTGCCATTCTGTATTTCCCATCATCTGTGGTAAGTGTATCCAGTGTAACCATCATGCCACCGCATTCAGCAATTATAGGAGTACCCGCAAGAGATTCCGTCCTTAGATCCCGGATGAATTTGCTCCTTGAGATATCCTTTGCATAAAGTTCGGGATAGCCACCTCCAATGTAGATAAGAGATCCCCCATCACAGGTTTCACCGGACAGAGGCGAGAAAAACTCCACCTCTCCCAATCTATCAAGAAAGGCAAGTGAGTCTGAATAATAGAAGCTGAACGCCTTATCCATGGCAACTTTAATCTTTTTTCTTGTTTGAGGTACTGTTTTTCTTAACTGCATCCTATTTGAATCAATATCACCAAATGACTGCATGAAATCGTCAGGAATATAGCTGGAGACAATTTTGGCTTTCTCCATAAGATTCGGGACTTCGTTCGGCAGGTACAGTCCAAGGTGTCTCTCCTCAATTTTTAATTTCTCATGGTGAGGGATGGAAGCCAGGATTCTTACACCATTTTTTATAAAGTTCCTGGATACCATAGCATAATGTTTTTCAGAGTAAAAATTGTTAATTATAACGCCGGCGCAATGCCTGCCTAAGAATCCTTTCGACATAGCATATGCCGATTCC
>JAJZOT010000275.1 GCA_021847855.1 Thermoplasmata archaeon
AAAAAAATATACTGGATTCCAGAATTTTCAACATAATATTCGCAATTACCTGGGTCATTGCGGTAAGTTTCTTCATTATATCTGTATGGAGCATGTTCAGCCCCGCTTTCTCCTCAAAGTTTAGTGAACCTGTACCGATTTATTTCTTCATTCTTCTCCTGCCGGTGGTTCTTCCCAATGTACCTGTCATTTCGCTGATCACCGTAATGGTGATTCTTTATTCGCTCTTTTTTATGGCAATGATATTCCTGAATCCACACAATGAAGGTGATAGGGTCATAGACAAGCCATTCGGATATTTCGCTGCAATGGGGACTCTAGGGTTTTTGCTCACCATAGTAATTACGCTTATAGAGAATTTTTTCGGAGTAGGTATTGGCGGTACATCTATACAAAGGAGTATCCAGCAGCATCCTTATCTATCATACGCCTCGCTTATTTACGCTCCTTTTGCTGAAGAACTTGGTTTCAGGATAATACCTCTTGGCATACTCTCAGTAATCATCGCGAAACGCAGGAATCTGAACAGAATCAGCATACTCCTCTCCATGGTTATTCCAGGAGTAATCAAGAAGAAGCATGGCATAAAATTTGGAAAAGCCGATTACATCCTCATTACCATAACGAGCCTGCTGTTCGGGTATGCCCACATATTTTTCGGAGCATGGGACTGGGGTAAATTTGTAACAGCAGCCCTTGTCGGGTTCATTCTGGCATTCGGCTTCCTCAAATTCGGTTTGTATGTAGATATCCCGATTCACTGGATGTTCAACGGCTTTCTTGAAGTCCAGATACTTAACCCGAATATCGTTGTTCTAATTGTGATCGCATTCATCTGGATATTCGTATCCGGGATCTCTGCCATAATACTGCTGATTCTCATTTTTATCAAGCGAAAGGGCAAAATCAATGAAAATCCTCCTGTTACAGGGTTTTCCGGATAACTCTGTTCCCGTCAATCTGGAATTTTCCTGTAAGGACAAATTTCACCGCATCAACGATCAGGGAGTGTTCCAGTGGACTCAGCCTTTCTGCAATGGATTCTGGATCGTCGTTGTCCCATATTTCCATAGCCTTTTGGGCTATGATTGGGCCAGAATCAACGTCCGGAGTTACGAAATGCACCGTACAACCCGTAATTTTAGCCCCGCTTTCAATAACTTTTTCGTGAACCTTGTGCCCGTAGAAACCGGGCCCGCCAAAACACGGCAGGAGTGACGGATGGAGATTTATTATCTTTAGTGGAAATTTTTCAACAAGCCATGCAGGCATAATCTTCATGAATCCAGCGAGAACTATGAGATCTGGATCTATTTCCCCAAGCCTTTCGTTGAGTAAATTGAAGTAGGTGTCTCTGTTGCTCTGGTTGCGAATCAGTACAAATGTTGGTATACTGTGTTTAGCCGCTCTTTCCAGAGCACCGGAATCCTTCCTGTCAGAGATTACTGCCGCTATGTTTGCCCTAAGCGTTCCGGATTCAATCGCATCTATGATGGCCTGTAAATTTGAACCTTTGCCGGAAGCAAGAATAACGATATTTTTCACTGATCTCAATACATAATGAGATATCTAGGCATAAAGATTCAACAATCCATAGATGAAGATTGTAGCGTTTTGAATTATACACAAATCTAAAGATATCTCTTCTGGAATCTATGCCTGGTTTCATTCTTGCCTTCAAAAGATTTGCTGATCACTCTGGAAGACTATACATGTGTCTAGGATCTTGTTATTTCTGTAACTTTTGAGATTTAAAATTCATAGTGCAGGAGATTTGCGATACTTATCGCAAATTTCGCATATTTAGCGTCAAGTCAACTACCACATCCTTGCCAGTAGATCAAAAATCACCTACCGGATGGCTGTTTACAACCTTTAGATTTGTAGCGAACATGCCACTGAAACCGATATGTTCCTGCGAAGAGTCCAGATCTACAGTATTACTCCTCAAGGGACGCCGTCTTACTGCTCACTATCAGATAAATAAAATAAATGATACACATCCAAACAGGTGGAACTTGACTCTAAACAGAAAGCTGGTGACTCTGATTTCATTTGCGGTAAGGTAATAGCGGTAAGCCGCAGCAGCAGCCATAACTTTTCAAAGGCAGGTGAAAAGAATATCAGACTTATAAGGGGAATGGGAGTAGAAGGCGACGCCCACTTTGGGACTACAGTGAAGCATCGCTCTCGAGTAGCCATAGACCCCGGCCAACCTAATCTCAGGCAGGTTCACATTGTTCATTCAGAATTATTTGCGGAACTGAAAGGCAAGGGGTATGATATTTACCCTGGTGACATTGGCGAAAATATAACAACCTCCGGAATCGATCTTCTATCTCTACCTGCCGGAACAAGACTGCACATTGGTGTATCCGCGGTAATAGAAATTACCGGTCTCCGAAATCCGTGCAACCAGTTGAACAATTTCAGCCCTGGGCTTATGAACGCCGTTCTGGATCGTGATGAAAATGGCAACCTGATTCGCAAAGCAGGGATAATGGGAATCGTACTGCAAAGTGGAGATATTGTGCCCGGTGACGAAATCAAAATCCAGCTTCCCCCGGGGCCGCATCGTCCCCTGGAAACGGTTTAGTTTTTAAGTGTCTTTAGGCAGCATCCAGCTACCGCTGACTTTGGAGAAAGAAGGTATACGATCTGCTTCAGGCGGTGGTATTTCCACGGACATCAGACAAATTCGGTGCTGATGGAAAATCTCCATTACAACAACCAACGGTCTCTTAAGGATATAAGCAGCCTGATTAGATCAGAAGCTTCTATTCTTGACAATTCGTTGGTAACATTCTTACTACAGGCATTAAGGTATTCACGAACGGTTTTTTGGTTTCTTTGGCTGTTTTGCAGTCAGGAAATATAGTTCATCTGTTTCAGGCCATGGATTCTGAAATACCATTAACATCGTGATATCTCAGTGTTTTTATGAAAACAAAAAAATGGGAAAATGATTTCCAGAATAGGAAAATGCGTGGTGACCAGGATCACTGGTAGTAGTTTTACGAAATTAAGTATCCGGATCGGCAACGACGGTGCGATAAAATTAAATTAAAGGTCACGACTTCATGAGCACAATCGCTGTGAATTAAATGATAGATATCTGGATTGAAAAGTACAGGCCTAAGAAACTATCGGAAATCGTAGGCCAGGAAGACAATATAAGAAAGCTTCAGTCATTCGTTAACCATAAAGAGTTACCGCACCTTATATTCTCCGGGCCAGCAGGGACCGGAAAAACATCCACTGCACTGGTTCTGGCAATTGAATTGTTCGGTGAGAACTGGAAAGAGAACTTCCTCGAACTTAATGCGTCGAACGAAAGGGGTATTGATATAATCCGGGAAAACGTCAAGGACTTCGCACGAATAATGCCATCCAATCCACTTGGTTTCAAAATTATATTTCTGGACGAGGCTGATCAACTTACACCGGAAGCGCAGGCTGCAT
>JAJZOT010000276.1 GCA_021847855.1 Thermoplasmata archaeon
TTCCGTCCTGAAGTCACACGCCCGCTTGGACTCAAGGAACCTGTTGTTGCGTGGGGTCTTGGACTGGAAAGGCTCGCGATGATATACTACGGTCTCGATGATATCCGGAAAATTTACCAGAGCGATATTGACTGGCTAAGAAATTTTGTCATAAAAAGCTAGAATTTCAGCGGCCCTCTATTGCATGAAGCGCATTTCCCGAAATTTCCAATATGCACATAACAGGCTGGTTGATGGCACATGGAGCAGATTCTGTCAGCCGGCATCTGGCAGATGTGACACAGTCCTCTTACGCTCATATTATTACATGGTTAAGTTAAGTAATCTACTTTTCTGTTGAATCTTAGGTGTGCTGACGTGCATTAAACAAATGCTTTAATGGTGAAGTGTATTTCACTCTACTGAAGTGAACTTACATGATTACCATGCAAAAAATCAGGATAGTGTTAGAAACAAAATTCTTGATCGTATATCTCCCTCTTCTTGTTCTTACATGCATTCTTTTTTTCATTTCCTTTCAGCTCACAGTCACGTATCAGGTAAATTCCACTAGTGGTAGTATTCTTCCTGTGGGATTTTTTGCACTTTCCCTTCTATCTTACTTCTTTGGAATCAAACACGGTCTAGATGCAGATCATATAGCGGCAATAGATGCATCCACCAGGAAATTGATACAGCAGGGATCCAGATCAACATACGTGGGCACATTCTTCTCTCTTGGACATTCAACAGTTATAATCCTCGTGACGGTGTTGGTGATTGTAACTGCTCGTACCGTTCCTGTCTCCGATGTTATCCATTTTCAGCTTTATGGATCAGTAATTGGCCTAGTTGTTAGCATCTCGTTTCTTTTTATAATCGGTTCAACAAACATACTCGTTCTTATAAGCCTCCGGAGACTGTTCAAAAGACTCGGTGACAGCAATTACGACAGAAAAACAATGGATATCGCGCTTAACCAAAGAGGTTTTCTCACAAAATACTTCAAAGGTTTTTTCAGGATAATAGAGAAAGATTCCCAGATGTATTTTATCGGTTTTCTGTTTGGCATTGGATTCGACACAGTTTCAGAAATAGCGATAATATCTCTCTCCGCTCTGCTTTCCGGGACATTGAGGGGCACTTCCATACTTACCTTGCTGATATTTCCCCTTCTTTTCACTTCAGGCATGGTTCTGGTGGACAGTTCTGACGGGTTTTTCATGAACAAACTGTATGGATGGTCGGGAAGCAACGACGTGAAGAAATTATGGTTCAATATGACAATGACTGCAGTTTCAGTGCTGGTCGCATATGCAATTGGAGGCTTTGAGTTCCTCACTCTTCTGGAGCATTATCTCAATATTGGCAATGCGTCCACCTCAATAATATTCGGACTCAATTCAGGAGGTGACTGGAGTCTGCTTGGTTTACTGGTGGTTCTGATTTTCGCCGTAAGTTGGGCAGTTTCTGCGATTCTTTTCAAAACCAGATATGCTAAAAATAATTGAAGAGGAAGATTAATTCAAGTGGATATTCAGAATGAGGCGACATAACATACTGTACAGCGTGAAAGCGGATACATCGTATTTTCAGTATAATTACGCCCGAGCCGGGATTCGAACCCGAATCTAAGGCTCCGCAGGCCTTCAGGATATCCAGATTACCCCACTCGGGCAGGAATATGCTGATCCTGCCGGTGTAGAAAAATGTTCTTTTCTTCAGTGAAAGTTAAATCAGTATTAACTTCATGTCCGTAGGATTCCAGTTGATTGAGAAAAAGTTCGATGTGGTGATTATTGGGGCGGGAATTCTCGGTGTCTGCATTGGATATTTACTATCCAGGACGTTCGAGGGAAAGATACTCGTCTTGGAAAGGGAGAGCGCTCCTGCAGTCCACACAAGTTCAAGAAACACTGGAGTAATACACCGTCCATTTTATATCGACCCGGATAAAAAGAAACTATCGGCAGAATCTGCCCAGAAGTCATATTTTCTCTGGCTGGAACTTGCAAGAAAATTCGGATTACCATGGAATCCTGTCGGAACACTGGAAATCGCCACAACAGAAGAGGACGTAAAAGCTCTAGACCGATACGAAAAATGGGCCACTTCGAATGGGATGAAACCAGACGAATTTGCAATAATGGATGATTTGGACCTGAGGAATTATGATGACAGACTGAATGGCTACGGAGCAATACTGAGTAAGACAGATGCATCAGTCAGTTTCGGGAATTTTACCAGAAAAATAATGGATCTGGCACTGGAGGAGGGGATACAGTTCATTCCTGATTTCACAGTCAAGAGAATTGATGAAGACGGGAGTACCGTCAATATTGCCGGGGTCCTGGGAGGCGAATCTATTCAAATTACTGCGGACTTTCTATTCAACGTAGCAGGAGGAGAATCACTCAGGCTGGCGCACCAACTTGGATTGGCAAGGAAATACGCAGTTCTGCATTTCCGTGGAGACTACTGGACTTTGGGTGATTCGTTCAAGATAGCGATACGACACAACCTCTATTCTGTTCCGAGACACAAGAAATTCCCATTTCTAGATCCTCATCTGATTATCAGGCACGATGGTTCTATGGAAATAGGTCCAAATGCCGCTCTTGTGTCCGGGCCATACGCTTACGGTAAACACGTTTCAGGATTATCCTTGGCTGGTAAAATTTTTGAGAGACCTGTTTACCCAAAATTTAAACTTATATCCAATCCGGAATTCATCTCTCTTGTGCGTTCTGAATGGAAAAGTTCCCATTCAAAAGAACACATGGCAACACGGGTAAGGCAATTCCTGCCATCACTGGAAGATACACATCTTGGTGGCAGGGGGATATCCGGAATCCGGAATTCCCTTGTTGACAACAACGGGTTTGTTGCCGAGGCTGTTATTGAGAAAGGACAAAATTCAATCCATATATTGAACTACAACTCTCCTGGAGCCACGGGTGCTCCTGCATTCGCAGCTTACGTCATTAAACTGGCTTCATCCAGTGGGTTTATGAATTTAGATAAAAGGAAGGCGGATTCTGATCATGGTGTCTGGGCGGGTTTGTCTGTAGATTAATGATGATGTTTTTCAGATAGTGTCAATTCAAGATTAAATAAGAATAATAACATTACCAGTGAATGAAGGGCAACACAAGTTCCCTCGCCTTTACGTCACTGGCACACTTTGCAAATGACGGTAGTGCGCTATTTTATCCCATTCTCATAACTTATTATGTTCAGCTTCCGGGTATGACGATTCCATACCTCGGGGTCATGGCCATATTATTCAATCTCGTTTCTGGCGCGCTTAGCACGCCAATCGGGAAACACGCGGACAGAACGGGATCCTACGGTTTGCTCATAAGCCTCGGGATACTTCTTCTGGGTTTCTCCGCAATTATTCTGTCGCTTCCTTTCGTACTCCATGGGTATATCATACCTTTTATCGTATTTGGGGCAG
>JAJZOT010000277.1 GCA_021847855.1 Thermoplasmata archaeon
AAGGAATTGGAGTATCAACATCTCATAACCTTACGAACCGTCTTGTTTATTTCGGAACACCATATGATTATTATTTCCAGAGCGGGTTTGAAGCTTCTTTGTTTAATAATGGAAATAGTAAAAGCTCGCTGACGCCAAGCTTCAATGCCACACCAATCTATCCGCAAATTAATTTTACAAATTCCCCCTTTCTTCTGGGTATTGGTTGGACCGGCACATCAACTCAATACTGGTATCTAAATGGCAATACTGCTGCGGTGACTCATAATAATTCCATTCAATCCAGTTCTTATTACCCGAACATTGGAATGACCTCGGGCGGAAGCGGTGCAGGAATCTTGAAAATCCAATATGTAAGGGGAAGATATATGCCACCCAATAACGTAATGCCGGACGTGATAGGGAAGTATGTTGTGAAAAACCCTGGGTACGTCGATATCACCATATCTGGTATACCTTCCTCTGATACTTGGTATCTTAATATTTCAGGTATGTCAGGTATCGTAGAGCACGGGACACTTTCTATGAACATAACACTACCATACGGCCTCTACTACTATAACGTGAGCACTTACTACAGCGGATCTGCCTTGTATGGTTCTGGTACGTTTCAGGTAAAGAACAATTCAGGAACTTTTGTCCTCATTGTGTTTACGCCCAGGTCGCCAATTATATCACAGCCTGAACCGACGCCTCCATACCCTCCTGAGCTGTATGCTATAATTGCGGAAATACTGGTCCTAATATCTGGCGCTGTCTTATTACTCGTAAGCCGTCTCAGGAAGCACCAAGGGGGATAGTGGAATCATCGCCATGGTCAAAATTTTGCTGTTTTAATTTCATTATTCCCGTCGCAATATATGTGAAAGAGAAAAGGAAGTTTGAGATAGTAGCCAACCCTAGTTCTAAATATAGCAAGAGATCAGTATAGTTCTGAAAGACAGGGATGAAGACCGTGGCATTCAGCATAACAGATGGATATGGCAAAATTGGAGTCACGTTGTTATAAAATGAGATGTAAAGAAAATGGCTGTAAGAGATTATGGCTTGAAAACTGGTCAAACTTGGGATCCTTAAAACGCCTACAAGTGTTATGACTTCAGCCGCGATGGCAACGATTAAGGCACTGAGTCCAAGAATCTTGAAAAAGCGGTCTGCAAATGAATATATTAGAAGGTAACAGGCAGTGGCAAGAAGCAAGGCCAGTACAGTATATATCTGCGGTAAAATATAGGCATTTAATCTATGAAAAATAAATCCAAACGGTATCACCAGTTGAAGCCCAAGGCTTTTATCCATTGAGAGAGACGAGGTCTGGATTAAGATGCTTGCCACTTCAGTGGTTGCAATAATCAAAAAAGCTAGGCCAATGGTCCATTTCTTTGTAGATCTGGTCTGCAAGTGCCCGAATAATACGAGTATAAAACCAAGTATTCCTATAATTGACAAAGAGAAAATAATCCAGGATATGGTGAATAATGACAGAAAGTCTAGCGCTGGGCGATAAAATATTATTCCTATTCCGGTGACTAGAAATGTTATAGATAGAAGGATCAGGCCTGCACCTAATACTCCATTATTCGCTTGCTGCAGATCGGAAAGGGTAGAAGAGCTCTCCAAGGTTCTCTTTTTCTGGAATTTCCTTACCTTTCGAAGTGTTTCGTCAGTGAGGCCAAGAAGGATAGGCGTCCATGCAAGCTCTTTAGGTACGTTACCACCGATAAGGTTTGATAACACCCGCATCGTAGCCGGATCTGAAGTGTCAAGGTATTTTTCAGAAATGAGATAAACAAGATTGTTTTTGCGTTCTATACCTGTTTGCACGAAGTCAAGTTTCTCGAGTGGCTTAATATCGACGCCTTTCTCGGATAGATTTGTATATATATAGAAAAGAGCGGAGTTCAACCCCAGAAGATTAAAGGATTTTACTATCTGAACGTAGTACTTTCTTCCACTCTTAATGGCAGAATAGATACCATCAATGATCTCATTTTCCTGACTTTTATTGTAAGAGCTCGAAGTAGTTGGTTCAGGAGGACCAAGATAATCCCTGAATCTTTCAGCCTTTTCATCGCCTCCGGATTCACTGCCCATATTCACGTATAGCCATATTGTATAAGAAATTCTTATTATTTGCCATATAGGAAAGGAAGCATACGAGTCCCAGGATCAGACGGAACTGGAAAGGACAAATAGAGAATTTGCATATTAAGCAGCATATACCATTGTAGTTTTTCTATCTCGCACAACTCTCAAAACAAATCCTATGAAGCTCTTTACAGAAGAAGCGAAGTATGCTATTATATTAGTTAATAAAATCACCTCATTATGAAAAAGTGTGTCCTTGTGATCAGCAGTTTCCCAGAGTTCATCCCGGATCTGAGGAAGGCTCTTGATAATCTTTTATTATCTCAGGGATGGGACTTCTTCGTAGTCACGAACTGCGGGTTCACGCATGACAGTGAACGTGTCGTTGTCAAGAATAAGACTTTCAAATACTGGAATGATGCATTTTATCAGTTCATGAATGATTCTGATTACGATGTAATTTCTTTTCTGGATGATGACGACACGTTTGAATCAAATAAACTTGAAAGAATGGATCAATTACTGACCTCCCATACATACATTCACAATTTTGCCAGATATTCTAATCCCTCCTACAATTATAATGGAATTGACAACAACACATCATGTATAACAGTGCAGGCAAAATATATTGATGTTGAAATGTTCAAAAAGACGAGGTATTTGAACGATATGCTCATCTACCTGAATTATGTCGGCAAAAAGGGTGTTATTAACTTACCAGAATACCTGACAACAATAAGACTAAAGCCCTTCTCAAATTATGAAACATTTAAGCAATACCTGAGCAACAGGCTCAAAGGAAGAATGGAGGATCTTGTCATGATCCAGAGAGATTTCTCGCTCAACCAAGACCAGGAGCGCGTTGTCGAAAGGCAGATGCAAAAATACAGATTCATGTTCCAGAATTATACCATGTCGGATATGATTCATTCTGCGTTCTCATTTGATAGGCATGTCTATAAGGCTCTGCTTGATCGAAAAAAAGGTCTGGATTACTTCATTAAAGAAGAATACAGGAAAAGGTATGGGGCGAATCAATGAATATTAATCTTGTCAGGTATGACAGCTCGTTGAGCAATGGCGTAAACAGGTATTCCAAAACCCTGTATTCTGGCTTGACAGAAATATATGGAAATGGCAACAGCATAAAGGAGCGAAGAGTCAGGAAGATAGAGATTGGCGGGCATTTTGGGCTTATCTCAACCAGAATGATGTCTAAATTGACTGCAGGAAAGCTTGGCAATAGAGATGTGAATCATGCGACTGCTGCTTTTCTTGACAATAGAAGGATAAACGTGGTAACTCTTCATGACGTATCTTTCATGGAACATATAAA
>JAJZOT010000014.1 GCA_021847855.1 Thermoplasmata archaeon
GAACCTCATACCCTTCCCCTCTAAGTGTCAACTCAGAAGGTGCATTAAAGCGTGTAAGCTTGGTATGGCTTTGCATAATATAAGCGTTTTGGTAGATGCTATGGCGATCCTTGTCTATTATTTCGTCAATTTATATATAATTCAGAATATTTATTGAACATCTCCTCCGCGTAGGGATCATTTCTATACCCTCATCAACGACTTCTATTGTCCTCTTTTTTGTCAATCCCTCTTTCTGAAAAGGTTCCCTGTATTTCGCAAATACAGATCAAACACCCTCTTTACCGAATACAATATCCTGTATTCTGTGTTACTCATGTTATGGAAGAGCGCCAGGTTATCCCAACTCTGTGCCTGAATATTTCCTGTTGCAATATTCCCACACCTCTTCCTCACGGTTCTCCTTCCAGGAGTAAAATCTTGCTGGGTTGATTTCATATTTCCCGCACAGATCTGCCAATGAGATTGTTCCGCTCTGCACCCTCCATGACGATTTTCATCTTTTCTTCAGGTTTGTATACCTTTCTTTCTGCCATTTATAAGGCTTGGAATAAAGTGTCTTTTAATTAATTTCGCAAATTGTACAGATATGCCAGAAACATTTCAGTGCTAATGATTGTATACTTTTTCAGCAAGATTCACATTCTGCGACCTAGAGAATATTATCGAAAGATCGAACAGGAGAGAATCGTCCCTGTTGATCAGCGATCGGAAGAACCTGTACTGTGCGTCATGAACGGAACCAATGATCCTGATCTTTTCGGATAATGTATTGGGTGACAGGGAGGAGTCAATCTGCCTTGATGCATGGAGTTTCTCCCATCTGCTCTTTATGAGTTTGAGGGGCTGGTTGTCCATTACCCTCACCACGGATATTCCCTCGATCTCCTTCCAGTGATCCGGGAAAAGCCTCTTCAACTCCGGAACGATATTCCATGCCATTGTCATCAGGAGTTCGGAACTGCCGAACTCGAAAATGCTCTGGTTATTCTTCTCCACAAGACCGCTTTCGTTGATCCATCCGGGGGTATTCCGATACCTTGCCTCTCTTCTTCTTTTCTTTGTCCCACTTCGTGGTGGACCGGTACAGGCAGTGACTGTTGCCTCTCTTCTTCACTTCCACGGGAATATTCCTATCTCTTCCTATCTTTCTGGCGGCCTCCAGGATGTGCTCATCCATGTATGTAGTAATATGGAATACATTCAAACACCTTTCTTCCATATTCGAACCAGTGAAATGCGGGTTTATTAGAATTATGATTCACTTATCCACTAAGAAATTGGGGAATTTCAGCAAATATACTTATATCCCCTCAAAGAATACAATCGTCGAACAAATGAGCATGTCAGCAAACTACATTTCATTGGCTAATGATGTCATAGTGGTGATCGTGTCAGTTGGTCTCTCAAGTCTCGCGGCCCGGAGGCTGAAAAAGCGAAGGGGAAAGAGTGGAACTAAAGAAATGGGCAAAGAATCGTATAAACGTGTTATCCGTGACATGATCAACAAAGAGGATAAAGATGAACAAACAGCCGAAGGTTTCGACTCGTTCATAAAGAAGAACAAGCACCTATTCGATTCAGAGTTCAAGAAAATCCCTCCCCAATCTTTTGATGCGTTCTGGGAACCCCAGACCAGATGTGGCATGGAAGACAAGGAACTTTGTGAACACACGTACAGTGTGAAAAGGCCATGGTTCGTCTCCAAGACCTCCCTCTCGGATCGGGAGAAAAGAGTGGACATCTTCTTATCCCACGAAGATGGTGTAAGGTGGCTATGCCCGCTATGCGAAAACCCCTTCGAAGTATCTGATCATATCAGGGAAAGAGTACGGGTCATACTGGAGTGGTCCGAGAAGAGTTCCCGGTTCACGCAGAGATTCAAATCACACCCTATCGATATTCTCCGATCCACTGACATGACGAAGGCATCGCAAATACGTGGCATAAGCTCGGATCAGTCCCAAAACATCATGGACATGGATGAAGCGATGATTGGAAAGAAAAACTTCAACGCCCATGAAGATAGGCATAGACGAGAAATCGCACAGAAAGACCATCATTATGTCACCTTGGTCCACGATCTTGAGAACCCCTGCGTTGATTATGTCGAATTTGAATGGAAACATGGATCCATTGATCGTTACTATGATCACATCGGCAATAGCAAGGCGGTGAGCATTGACATGTGGGATCCGTACATATCGTCCACCAGAGAACACGCGGATGATGCAGATTCAAAGATAGTCTTTGACAAGTTTCACATATCCAAGCACATGAATCCCGCACTGGACACCGTAGGGAAGATAAAATCAAGGACGGCTGATTCAAAAGAGATCCTGAAGAAGACAAGATACATGTGGCTCTGTTCCTCCGAGAACCTTCCTGATAGGTACAGGGAGAAATACGAGATACTGAAGGAATCTGATCTCGAGACTGCTGGGGCCTATGCTATAAATTGGAATCTTCGCAACCTGTGGAGCCGCCTGTCACAGGAAGATGAAAAACTGTTCTGGAAACACTGGTATTTCTGGGCAACGCACTACAAGCTGAAGCCTGTCATAGAGAAAATGGGAATAATAAAGAACCATCTTTACGGAGCAATGGCATATTTCATCCATCGGATAATCAATGCAATATTGGAGGGAAAGAACTCAAAGATATCCGCCATTCAGAAGGTGGCTTGTGGATATCGGAATAAGGACTACTTCAAAACTGCAATCTATTTCCACTGCGGGAATCTTCAACTATATCTAGGATCTAACGGAAGCAAGGTGCCACCAACATGATTAATATTCATGCTACATTATTATCTGCAGAGCCAAACACATTCCGTGAAAACTGGATGGAAGTGTTTGTTGGATAAGTAGTCTAATTAGTTGTGTCAAGCACTATAGTTAAAATCGAAGCTTTAGAGTCAACAAAATCGAAATAAGGGAGTTAAAATGAATATTGAATCCATCGAGACATTTCGCAGGCTCTTTGAAACTAAAAGTTTCACAAAGACAGCCGAAATAATGGAAATAACGGAGGCTACCGTGAGCTACAGGATAAGGGAGCTTGAAAAGTATCTCGGCAAGGATTTGGTGATCAGGAATCTCGACAAAAGTGTTTCTGTTACGGAATTTGGCGATTCTTTCTATTCGAAATCGGCGCAGTTTATGGACTATCTGAATAACATTAAAAATGAAGAAAATGATAAAACTCCAATCAAGGTAATTAATATCATAACCGGAGAGATCGCTGGAATATATTTCCTTTCACCAATAATTAAAGGGTACAGAGATAAATACAAAGGCGTAGGAGTTAACCTTGAAATTGCCAGTGCCCTTGATACTCTCACCAAATTGATGCATAATGAATCAGACATTGGGTTCACGGCAAGCACAAACTTTCCTGATTTTAAGGCATTTCTCAATTCCGTTAAAGTAACAAGAGTTTTTCCGATACGGTTATATGTTATAGCAAGACCTGGAAATCCTGTGTTGAAAAGTAAAGAGATATTCCCAAACGATTTGAAAGGTCTCCCGTATGTTGCAAGAATACCAACTTCAGGTATCCAGGCAGAGATAGATAGGGTACTCTCTGATAGTGGAGTTGAAAATAAAGATCTTAATATTGTTTACAGGTTCCAGAATTCTTCGTCCGTGATAAGCGCTGTTGCTGAGGGTTTGGGAGTATCAATCTGTTCAAATATACAGGCCAAAAAGTATATTGAAGCAGGGATCATCGGATATGCACCCCTTGCGACTTCTCTTAAATCATATATCTACATGATAGATACCCACAAGGGAGGGAATGTAGAAATAAACAGGTTTACATCTTATCTTAGGGCATATGCGAAACTTCAACTGAGTTAAGAATGCATGATACTTCAACCATTTGTTCAGGGCGATAATATAGAGTAACTATTATAGAAATCATTTGATTCTGTAACGCTCTAGCGCCTTTTCATTCAAAGTTACTCCAATACCATCACCCAACGGTATTTCTATCCTAGACTTTACTGGTGGTCCAATAGATTCGTTCATTATTTCCTTGCCCAACGGATTAGGTTGCTCATTGGACCACGCACTCCTCATATGTTCGAAGATCAGGAAGTTGGCCGATGAAGCGGCCATTTGCAGCTCTGCCGCAACGGTTATCCCAGACGAACTTCCTGTATGGGGTGCATATTCAATACCGAATGCGGATGCCATGGAGATGATCTTCTTTACTTCGGTTATCCCACCTGCTCTTCCAACATTTGGCTGCACTATATCTATCCTCCCGATTTCAAAAAGGTCTCTGAATCCATATCTCGTAAATTCGGACTCTCCAGCAGCAATTGGAATATCAAGCTTGGTTGTGAGTTCCTTGTATCCCATAAGGTTATCTGGCGGAATCGGTTCTTCAAACCAGTAAATTTCATATCTCTCGAGCTTTCTTCCGATCCTTACGGCTGAATTAATGCTGTACCCTGAATTGGCATCCACCATTATGGTCATATTATAGCCAAACTCTTCCCGAAGGAGTTTCACGGCTTCGATGTCTTCTTCCACCCCCCTTCCTATTTTCAACTTGAATTTTGTGTATCCCTCTTCAACTATACTTCTGACTTCGTCTAATACTTCTTTTGGTCGTTTGAACCTGACAGATGAAGCGTAGCACTCGACGGTATCTGTGAACTTCCCTCCGAGAAGCTTGTAAACTGGCTTGTGTAGGGTTTTTCCAATCAAGTCCCAGATTGCAATGTCCACTCCACTTATTGCTTCTATGAAATACCCCTTGGAATGACCCCTCTGTCTCATTGTTCCGTACATCTCCTCCCATGCGACTTCGGTATCGAATGCATCTTTTCCCAGCAATATAGGTCTGAGGACGTCCATGATTATGCTGACAAGTGCTTCTGGAGAGAGGCGGGTCATGCACTCTCCTATCCCCACGATGGAGTTTTCACCCGTAACCTTCACTACAACACTTTTGTAGGATCCGAAAACTATGGATTTTAATTCTTGGTAATAAGGTAGGCTTTCAGGCGGGTTGTCCATCCTAGTAATCGGTACTTCAAGTGCTATAGCGCTAATATCCCGTATCCTGAGTTCAGTGGTCATATTCCCACTGCTTTATGGCGTGGAATTAATTAATGTTTTCTATTACACACATTATCGATAGAAATATTAATATAAATCCATAACTATGTTCTCGTGACATGGCTAATACTAAATTTTCTGTTTTGGATAACGCAAAGTATAGCTCGTTTATGAAGTTGCTCGGGGTGATTGTTGGCTTTGGGGCTTTCACTGATCTGTACAACACCGCTACATTTTCTGGGTCTGCTTTCAGCATTGTGCCCTATTTTGGGATAAACAATACCATGTTCGGCACCATTGCGCTGGTTTTCTTTATCGGGGCCTTTGTTGGTGCAGTCGTATGGGGGCCAATTGTCGACAGGATTGGCAGGAGGCTTTCGTTTACCATTGATCTATCAATAATGGCTGTGTTCGCCCTGCTCTCCGCTCTGAGTACCACCTTACCAGAACTAATAGTGTTCAGGTTCCTGATGGGAGTTGGCCTCGGCGGGGATTTCCCTGCAGCCCTTAGCCTGCTGGCCGAATATTCTCCATCAAAGGTCAGAGGTAGGCTGATGACTATTTTCTGGATACTTTTTGGCCTTGGGGGAATGAGTGCTACCCTAGTTGCTTACTTCCTCTTCCTCCATTATGGAATAACCGAGCTTCAATGGAGAATATTGCTGGCGAGTGGTGCGATACCTGCTGCAATCGGTGCAATATTAAGGATAAAGGTTCCGGAGTCTCCCAGGTGGTTGATGAGGAAGGGACGAACTGAAGAGGCTGCCAGTTCAATAACCAAGATAACGGGAACAGTTGTAAATTTGGATGCGTTTGCATCTTCGCCCCTATCTGTCAAGTACGAGAATTTCAGATCTTTTTTCAGCAGGAGATTTGCCTATATCACAATACCTTTAATTTTTGCGATGTTCCTTCCCAACAGTATACCCGGGTCTCTAGGAACTTTTAACCCGATAGTTCTCAAAGCTTTTGGTTTCTCTGGGGCAAACTCCCTTTTATATACAGCCTTCGTGTTTTTTGGAGCGCAGGCAGTTGGAGCGGGTATTGTACTCTTTACGGTCGACAGGCTGGGTAGAGTCCCAACTTTCCTTATAGGCTCAATAGGAATGTTCGTACTTTCAATAATGACCCTTGCAACAGCACATTATCCGGTTGTATTGTTGACCAACATAATCCTCTTGTCTATTGTTTCGTTCTTCTGGCTTGTCATTGCGTTTAACTGGGGAAGCGAACTCTACCCGACTGCTTTCAGAGGCATCGGTTCCGGATTTGACGTATTTGTCAACAGGCTTTCAGGTGGATTATTCTTGCTTGTAACACCTCTGCTACTGGCTAGCGTAAACACATCAGGACTATTCCTTGTTTATGGAATTTTGTGCCTCATTGGGGGCCTCGTGGGAGGTATTGGCTTGAGAAAGGCAGGGAAAGCTGAAAATAGAACTCTAGAAGAAATAACGGAAAACTAGGGGTTAGGTCAGTGATAAACAAAGAATATATAGAGAGCGGAATATTCTTCGAAGACCTGACAGAAGGACAGATCATTAACCATCCAAGAGGAAGAACCCTGATAGATGCAGACTGTGTCTGGTTATCCCTTATAACGGGTGACCAGAACCAGATACATTACAATCTGAAGTATGCAAAGGACAACTTCGAGGGTGAGCCATTTAACGGAAAACTTGCTGTTAACGGACTCTACATACTAATGATCGTAAACTCCATTACAGGACCTGAAACCAGCACTAACGGGATCTTCCTTGGGCTAGATAAGTTACGGCTCGTCAATCCGTGTTTTCCCGGTGACACCCTCTTGGCTAGGTCAACTGTTCTTGAAAAGAGGGTGTCGAAGAAACATGATACCATGGGAGTTGTGAAGATCTCTGTTGAAGGGTATAAGCTCGATGGGAAACCTGTAATATCCTATGAAAAATCATTTATGACAAGACACAGGAACGCCAGATTCAAGTGAACAGGGAGTTGGGAAGAGTGGACTTTCAGATAAATGAGGAATTGAAATTAATAGTTGACACAGCAAAACAGGCATGTGAACCGTTTGACGATGCATACTGGAGGAGGGTTGACAGCCAGAAAAGGTACCCTTCTGAGTTTGTCGAACAGATGTCGAAATACGGCTTCCTTTCAATGTCGATTCCTGCTTCATATGGAGGCGGCGGGACTGGAGTAACAGAATCTTCGGTCGTGATAGAGGAAATAGCAAAAACAGGCTGTGACGGAGGGGCGCTACGTGCTCAGATTTACCTCACCGCAGCGTTTAACAAAATTGCAAACAAAGGTCAGAAAGAGAAGTACCTTCCGCTGATAGCCAGGGGTGAACTGCGCTTCCAGACCTTTGCTGTAACTGAAGCAAGAGCCGGAACTGAAACTACAAATATAGCTACATTTGCCGAGAAGAATGGCGATGACTACACCATAAACGGACAGAAGATGTGGATCTCCCGGGTAATGGAATCTGATCTAATGCTCCTGCTTGCCAGGACCAAGAAACTGGGCGAGGTCAAGAAGAGGACACTTGGAATGACACTTTTCCTTGTTGACCTGAAGAAGGCGTTAAAGGAGGGAACTGTTAAGGCCAAACCCATAGACATGATGATCAATCATTCTGCGAATGAGTTATTAATAGAGAACCTGTCTGTTCCAGAGGAGAACGTCGTAGGGGAAGTTGACCGCGGTTTCTATCATGTGCTTAGCGTAATGAACTCTGAGAGAATAATCAATTCATCTGACACAATGGGTTCTACGCGATACCTACTTTCAAAGGCAATAGATTATGCAAAAATGAGGGTAGTCTTCGGTCGTCAGATCGGACAGAATCAGGGAATACAGTTCCCACTGGCCTCTGCTTATGCAAGACTGGAAGCAGCAAGTGCCTTGCGGTTCAAAGCGGCATGGCTTTATGACAACGATCTTGAATGCGGAAAGGAGGCTAACATTCTCAAGTACCTAACTTCTGAAATTGGTGTTGAAGCTTCAAATGCTGCGATGACAACCATGGGAGGAATGGGGATGGCAGTAGAGGGTGGAATTGAAAGAAAATTCAGGGAGATGAGGCTACACATAATAGCTCCGGTATCAAACAATCTGGCTCTTTCGTACATCGCGACGAAAGTGCTTGATCTCCCACGGTCCTACTGATGATATTAGCATTGTATGCAATTAATGGAAGTGAACATTATGGAACCTGATATCCTGCAACCATTGAGGGGCCTAAGAGTCGTAGAACTGGGTATAATTGTTTCTGCCCCTACAGCTGGATTGATTTTTGCTGATCTTGGAGCTGAAGTGATAAAGATCGAGAATACAATTAACGGTGATCCTAACCGAGAAAACACTGGATCCCCTGGAACTGGTCAGTTCGATTTCCTCAACCGGAACAAGAAATCAGTATCCGTAAACCTGAAAACAGAATCTGGGAGGGAAGTTTTACTCACGCTCCTGAAGACTGCAGATATTTTTATCGAAAACATGGCTCCTGGAGTGGTGGACCAGCTTGGAATAGAATATGATGTTGTCAGGAAACTAAACGATCGAATCATCTATTGCTCAATCAAGGGGTTTGGCGGTGGCCCATATTCCGAAAGGAAACTTACGGATTATCCAGCTCAGGCAGAATCTGGCCTTGCCTACATGACTGGCCTCCGTGAACATCCCATGCGTGCTGGAGCATCTGTCTTGGATATGATGGCTGCAAATATTGTTGTAATTTCTTCCCTTTCAATTTTACTATCCGGGGCAATGACGGGCAGGAAGGAATCGAGGAGAATCCTGGTTGGAATGTTTGAAACCGGCGCTTTCCTGCTTGGTCCAACTATATCCAGATTCCTGCAGACGCGAGAAATTCCGGAACCACTTAATGAAGTTAATTTCAGATGGGCGATATACGATTTCTTCAGCTTAAAAGAGGGTAAAAAAATGTTTATCGGGATAATAAACGAGAAGCAATGGGACTCATTCTGTGACAACTTCGAACTTAATTCACTCAAACGCGACCCACGGTTTACGGTAAACGAAAAACGCCTAGAAAATAAGAAGGCCCTGATGGCTATACTGAATGATCTCTTTATTTCCATGAACAGGAGAGACATAATTGACAGGCTTCAAAAAGCCGATGTGCTATTTGCGGAACTTAATCGTCCTGATCAACTGGTCGATCACGTCCAGCTATCAGGGAAATTGCTTCAATATAAATCATGCTTTGAGCAAAGTCTAGATCTCAAGTTACCGACGCTTCCCCTCGAGGTCGGGGGAAATTTCATAAGATCAGCGAAGCCAGCACCCAAACTTGGTGAGGATACGGACAGCGTACTGATGGAGCTTGGATTCAACAGTGACGAGATAAGGGAAATGAAGAAGAAAAGTGTTATAAGATAATCTCATAATCTGATCCAAGAAATCGATCTCAAAGAATTGACCACCGTGATGATGTTTCTCTGAACATAGTTGGACGTAATAATTAGATCAAAATCGCATTCAACATAAGTTTTTATCGTGTTTGGTGTTTATGCATTCGAGAGAGATGGACGATTTCAGGAAAATTTCAGAACACGACAATGTGGCAATTGCCCTTCGAGTTCTTCAGCCAGAAACAAAATTGAGCATCGATGGAGCAGACATAACTATTAACAACACAATTAGTTTTGGTCATAAATTTGCCTTGAGTAACATAAAGAGGGGGGAATTAATCATAAAGTACGGAGAAACTATTGGAAGGGCTACCGAGGACATAAAGCGGGGAGATCATGTGCATACTCACAATCTCGTTTCAATGAGGGGGAGAAGGATCGCATGAATGAATTAAGGGGATACTGGAATGAAGACAATAAACCCGGAATAAGGAACAGCGTAGCCGTTTTACCACTTTCTGTCTTTTCTGGTACTGCTGCACTGAATATTTCTAATGCTGTTGAAGGAGCCACACTTCTGCTGCATACACACGGCCGAGCTGAAATAGGGCTTAATCGTGAAAGATTCCACACAAACATCGTAAATCAGATCCTCAACCCTAATGTCCAGTCTGCCCTGTTAGTGGGATACGAGCACAAGACAACGGAGAGATATCTTTCAGAGATTAGGTCCAAGACAAAAAAGAGAGTTGAGTCAATTGTTGTTCTGGATAGGGGGACAATCGATTCTGTTGCAGATGGAACTAAGATTGCAATGGAACTGTCTTCAGCAGCATCAGAGGTAACTAGGGAACCTATGAGCGTTTCGGACTTGTGTATCGGTATAAAGTGTGGAAGTACTGACGCAACATCCGGAATTGCATCAAATCCTGCAGTTGGCAGCGCGATTGACAATGTTATCTCCCAAGGCGGCACGGCAATATTTTCAGAGACCACCGAGATCATGGGTGCAGAGATGGTACTTGCCAAAAGGGCGAAAAATGGAGAAGTTGCAAAGAAGATCGTGGACGCAGTCAAAAAAAATGAGGAATATGCAATGAGCCTAGGAGTTGACCTTATGGGTGTCAACCCGGTACCTGATAACATTGAAGGAGGAATTAGTACCATAGAAGAAAAATCCCTAGGAGCTATCTTGAAAAGTGGAACTTCAATAATTCAGGATGTATTAGGTTTTGGCGAAATACCTGCAGAGAAAGGGCTTTACTTCATGGACTCTCCCTCGGCAGCACAGGAAGTTCTTACTGCACTTACGAGTGCAGGATGCCATCTTATTCTTTTCTCGACCGGCATGGGAAATCCTTCAGGAACGCCGATTTCACCGGTGATAAAAGTTACTGGAAACAGGCACACTGTAAAGAGAATACCTGAACACATAGATGTAGATGTTTCAGGGATGATTTTTGAAGAAATGACCAGAACCGAGGCTGGCAAGAGGGTTTACCAATATGTTATAAAAGTTGTGAACGGCAAAAGGACAAGGGCAGAGATACTTAAGCATAGGGAATTTTCTCCTGTTCCAGTTGGATTGTAGGCGGATCATGCGAATCCAGATCGAGGTACTGAAAAAGTGGATCGCTGACATCCTAACGCATTCCGGCGCGCCGGAGGATATTTCACTAATAGTTGCAGATAGTTTGCTTAACGCTGAGGCAAAGGGAGTAACAACGCATGGCATCATTAGGCTACAGAGTTATCTTGACAGCATCAGGACGGGTTCACTAGTACCGGGATCAAGACCAGTTATTGTTTCGAGAAGGGGTGCAATAACAACCCTGAGCGGGAAAGCTGGTTTCGGGATATATGCAACATATATTGCCTCTCTCGAGGCAATGAAAATGGCGGAACAATTTGGTATAGCTATGGCTGTATTGAAAGATGCTCACCATGCGGGAATGCTGGAGTATATAACCGACATGTGCGCGAGCAAGGGGTTTATCGGAGTCTCCTTCTCTAATGGGCACCCCACCGTTTCTCCACCAGACGGAGGGGTGAAAGTGATTGGCACAAATCCGCTAAGTGTAAGCATACCTTCCGACAATGGAAACTTTAACCTAGATTTCGCAATCTCAAAAACCTCATTCGGAATGATTCGAAAGAGTGCACAGAATGGGCTAAAGTTAGCCGACAATTTAGCACTTGATGCAGAAGGAAATCCAACAAATGACCCGAACAAAGCAATGAATGGATCGCTTCTTCCCTTCGGTGGGTACAAAGGTTTTGGGCTTGGACTGGCTATTGATCTGCTATCGGGATTGCTATCTGGATCGTCTACCGGAACCCTAGTTGAAACATGGAACGAACTTGGAAGGCCTTGGAATAATGGATTTGGCATTATTGTTATAAATCCAGATTTTTTTGCACTAACCAGCGACTTTAAAAGAGATGTATCCGACTATTTTGCAAGGTTTAAGGAAATTTCACCCCGCTCTAGTGCGCCAGGAGAACGGAGACGGGCCCTATATCTAAATTCAATTAAATTTGGAATCGAGGTGGATGATAATAGTCTTTCCAAGCTTTCCCAGCTCTCTATGAACCTAAATCTGGATTCAGGATATTATAAATCAATTTCCCGAGAGTAAAAGCTGCAGAGAATACGTATAGATAATTTGGAACGATAGTATATTCTGATCCCTCATGTGACTGGAATAATTTATTAGCGCGCTTCCCACTTTAGACCGTGAAGAAAAATTACAGGGCAATCGGGATTGACGATGGCCCATTTGAGAAAGGAAAAGACGCATTCTCTACGATGGT
>JAJZOT010000278.1 GCA_021847855.1 Thermoplasmata archaeon
TACATTGAGCATTGCACCAACTGTCCAAGCCTGCGGTGAACAAGGCTTAACTTTGAGTTTGTCAAATTCCACAATATTCCCATGATTATCAACCGAGAAATATTCAAATGCTTCGTTGAGGCACTGTATCGCATTGAGAAGGGCATTTTTGAGCTTATTGTATTTCCCATTGAACCCTCTTAGCTTCAATCCTCTCAGAATTAACCAGTTATCCTGAAACCATATAGAGCCAAGTTGATATGCCAATGGGTTGAAGTTGGGGTCTTCTGAGGAAAGAGTTCGGATTCCGTACGGTGTGAACATGTCGTCTTGAAACAACCTGTCAGCAATCTTTCTTCCCATTTCGTAGCTAATTTCCTTAACTGAAAGCAGGTGTCCCGGGTTGCTTGTAACTGAACCAACAATGTTCCCGTATTCGTCAAGGGAATTGTACGGGTAATCAGTCTTCTCGTTCCACATCACCAGATCGATATTTCTTTTAACGCGTTTTATTCTCTCTTTTGCCTCACTGACACATTCATCAGCTCCGATGATTTTCGTTATTTCCAGAAAAGTGGTCATTGCGTCAATGGAATAGCCCTGCACCTCAATTGTTGCTACTTCCCCCTTGAGTTCCTTATAAAGTTCCCACGCCCCATCTGTCCAGTTCATTCCTGCAATCCCGTGACCATATTTCGATCTGTTGTATGTTAACAGTCCATTTTTATTAGAACGATTCAGTATCCATTTTAGTGCTGATAGTATTGAGTTCCGATGATTTCTTATAAAATCCTTACCAGATTCGGTATCCAAAAAAAAACTGAAAGAAGAGAGCCAAAGGGGAGTACTGTCCACGGAAAAATAAAATGGTGTATCTGGCTTTAGCCATTTTGCATCACCCTTTTCCTTCATACCTGTTTCCTTTGCGACGTAAGACGGGTAAAACTCATGAAGTATCTTTCCGGGTTCCTCTCCATTTGAGTAGTCGTAAATTTTACCCTGGTACCTGGAAAGCGTATGTATGGTGTTCTTCAGAAGGTTACGATCCATGTAAAAAAGTTCCCATGCAGTTATTATAGAATCCCTTCCAAATAGTTCCGGAAATCTGGGCAATCCCGCGAAAAGGAGTCCGTCGTTCATTCTGAGATAGTGCAGATTTTTAATTAGTCTTTTTTTGACGTCGTCATTCATTGCGATGAGAAATATTTGGATAAATATAGCCTTATAGGAAATTGCGGACTTAATAACTTTGAACATTCATTTTTGTCGGTTGATCACACTGCCATTATCTCATTCATTTTCTCCTTATTTAGGGCATTATTGAGAGAAACGCAACTTGTTATGATGCCCAGATGAGTGATTGCCTGTGGAAAATTTCCCATAAGCTCCCTGGTCAATACGTCGTATTCTTCTGAGAAAAGTCCCAGGTGATTTCCTTTTTCAAGCAGGGAATCTATCACGGATTTTGCCTCGGAATACTTTTTCAACAGTATTAGAACCTGCGCATACCAGAATGAGAGGAGGAAGAATGTGTTGTCATCTCCGGAAAGCCCGTCATCCGACCTGTATCTGAAAAATGCATAATCATCAGTCATCAGTTCTGAAACAATGTGTTTAAGGGTACCGGTGAACATCTTGTTTTTCTCGCTCATGAAGCCCGTAAGCGGGATTCTAAGCAGGGAGGCATCTGCCCTGTCCGATCCATAAAACTGGGTGAATGAACCGGTTGTGTGGTTGAACCCTCTTTCCAAGACATCCGTCCTTATTGCATTTGCAATACTTCTCCATTTCTTGTACTTTCCGGAAAACTCATGTTTTTTCCCGATAATTATGGCTTTGTCAAAAGCATTCCATGCCATTACTTTTGAATAGACATAATGTTTCTGTTCTGTCCTGACTTCCCATATGCTTGAATCCGGTTTTGACCAGTTTTCACCTATTATATCCAGCGTTTCCCCCACAAACTCCCAGAGTGATGGACTGATTAATCCCCCTGCCTTGTCCAGATGATATATCGCCTCTATGATAGAACCGTACTGATCCATCTGAAGCTGCTCTGAGGCGAGATTGCCAAATCTCACAGGTTTTGAACCGAGATACCCTGAGTAGTACATCTCTCTTTCCTGAAGATCATTACTGTGTTCACTTATTGGGTATATGGTCCTGAGCGTACCCTCCTTCCTGATTCTGTCCATCAGATCATAAAGAAACTTTGTAGCCTCTTTTTTGTAGCCAAGGGATGAAAGTGCCTCTATGACATATGCTGTGTCCCTGACCCATGTAAACCTGTAATCCCAGTTCCTTTGCCCTCCTATTTTTTCGGGAAGGCTGGCTGTTGGAGCAGCAACCATAAGCCCTGTGGGTTCATAGAACAGTGATTTGAGAGTGAGGCTTGACCGTATGACCTCTGAATTGAATATGCCCCTGTAATTACTTTCATGTACCCACTTTCTCCAGTAATCAGTGGTCATTTCCATATTCTGGTATGGCCTGTAATCTCCCATTGGGTTAAGATATCGTACCCCATATGGAGCTATTACCCACTTTGCAGAATTTCTGCCCATTTCCACTACCGAATCAATAATATTATTTTTCTTGCTGAGTTTGAATCCGGAAACAATTCCTATGGACTGATCCCTGGATCTGAAGATAAACCCTTCTTTTCTCTTTTCCACCATAGTTGATTCGCTGTCAAGGAAATGTGGCTTGAATATAATATGCAGATTTAACTGTTCAGAAAAACTTTCAACAAGCCTGTATATTTCAGCGAAAGTTATTGTATTGTAGTCAGAAACTGGAATGAAATCCGTAATCCTGAGTATTTTGCTGTTATCCTTTAAGAATTCTGTAACCAGTATGTTTGTGTATTCTTTATAATACTGTCTTACTGATAGTCTTTCCGGACTCTCTGGAAAAATTGAGAACATCCCGCCTTTGTCCTTATCGAGGATTGAATCGAAAACGGGTTTAGAATCAAAATCCGGAATACATGCCCAGTCAATGGTTCCCTCCATGCCTACAAGAATTGCAGTTCTGTTGTTTGAGATTATCCCATGGTTCCTTATTTTCAGGTAGCCGTCCTGGAATAAATCATTATAATCCTTAATGTCAGAAATGAACATGTGATTACTCTTCTTCGGGCAGGATAATTTGGTTTTTAATAAAATTTGAGCATGCATATTGTGCAATGAATAATTTTCGCCCTTTAAAACCCGGATGCTGCAATGCCACACAGAACAATAAAGAGATGAACAGCCCTGCAATTTTGAATGCACTATGGCAGTTTCATCCTCAAGGGCAGAACCTGCATGATATCCCTGATCTATAATGATTCTATCTTTTTCAGCAGGTATTCCCTGAGGAACACTGCACTGTTATGATCTCTGTTTTTGGCTGAATATACGAGAGTTACCCTTCCCCTGTTCCCAATAATTTCAATAAGA
>JAJZOT010000279.1 GCA_021847855.1 Thermoplasmata archaeon
AATTTCTCTTCCTGAAATCTGCTCTTATATCTTCTGAATGAAATACCGAAGTCAATGAGGGTGTAAGTATCTTCATCGTGTATCAGGGTTGAATTACCCTGACTGCCACTCGCAATCACTGTAAAAAAAATACTTCCCATTTAATGCTGGCAATTGCAGTTTGGTATAGAAAATTAGCTATACTCACGCACTAAAACCCTACCAGTGGGAGTGTTTAGCAAATGTGACAGTATTACGGCCATGAAGTCAGTTCAATGATCAGCTTGTTCGGTTAGGTCTTAATTCTTCTGCAGAAATTATTCTGATTCCTGCGGAAAAATAAACAACAGAGAAAATGAGATTTGATAAAATAGTAAAAACAAAAACAAGAAAAGTCAGGTATGTTGAGTAATAATAAGCATATCCATTGATGCTGATTGCAAAGTATGGATTCAGGTGAAAATAGGTTGTCGTAAAGAACGGGTAAAGATTCTCGGAGCTGATCAACAGCACTTGAGAGATACTTCGATTGGTAAATCGGAGATCACCGTTTTGAATTAGCATGCCAGAAATAATCGCTATAATGGTGGCCGCTGTTGCAACGGATAGAAGAAAATAAGTTTTTTTCCTTAAGAAAGGCAGTATAAGAAGAATTATTACGATCGCAACAATGATTATCTCAAAATTTGCAAGGATTTTCCTTTCAATTATAAGATAGCTGCCAGAGCTCACAAAATAAAGCGGGAAGTTTACATTGCCAAAATAGTCTGATATTGAATATGATGGCTGGACAAGATAGGCGGCGATATTTATGGAAAGAAAAAGTAGCCCTGCAGCATAGACAAATTCCCTTTTTGATACATTATTTTTGAATGATTCAAATAATACCATAGAAAGTCCGGTCACGGTATCAACAAGTATGAACCATCTGAGGAAATCACCAGCGATGAGTGAATAAAGATCAGACAGGATACCGAACCAGGTGATAATCATGGGAATGGAAAGAAGAACCAGACCGAAACCGAGAACCTTGGTCTTTTCGTTAGGTGTTGTTTGTATTTGTGACTGATCCCCGCCCAATAGTTCCTCATTCGTTTGCACCCTCTTCTCTGACAGGAGAGCGTAAGTACCAGTCGTCAATCCCAAAACTATAGTCACTCCCTTCCCTGGTACCTTATATCTGCCAGAAAGGAGACCTCTCAATTTTGAGATAACAAAAGGATCATTCATATTGATGTATTCCTCATAAAGAAAGATAACAAGCTTTCCTCCCAGTGTTTTATAATCTCCAGGAATCTGTTTTGACAGGTTTATTTTATAACCTATATCCGTGAGCTTTTCGTAAAGAGAATAAAGTGTAGCTTGAAGATCCTGCTTATCTGAAGACCTTATGACCTCAATCCGCATGCTTTTTCCGGAAAACGAGGTTATATCGCCGATGATTCCAGGAATCTGATTCGGACCGGAAATAGATAAATTGGCGGATGACCCGCTTATTCCCAGATATTCCTTTATTGCATGGTCTTCGTCAAAACTTTCCATCTATCTTCCTATTCTCAAAATCCATTATTTAACTTATTTATTTCCCATATTTTAACAAATGAAGGATAGATTGCTTCTGCGAATCGAATGAGGATATCTCAATAGCTTTTTCGGGCGATAACCAAGCATATTCAGTGTGTTCCTTATAGACATTTTTGGTCATATCAATCCCAATGTCTGGAAATACTTCAAATCCATATACAGTCTCATGGATTTTTCTATCGTTTTTTAGGTATTCAAATGAATAGATATCTTTCAGAACGTGCCTGACCTTATCGCCTGATATACCGGTTTCCTCCCTGACCTCCCTGAACGCGGCATCAATTTGGTCCTCGCCTTCCTCAACCTTACCTGTCACGCACTGCCAGAAGCCTCCTCTCTCCGGTATCACTTTCAGCATAAGTATCTCCAGATTATGGGTTTTCCGGAAAATAATAACCTGGATTTTCCTGATTGCTTTTTCCATTTTTACATCTTTATGATTTCAATATACTTATACGCCTCATGCTTTCCAAAGCAGTACTTTATTTCACGGAAATTACTTTTTAAGGTCTCAGCCCTCGATCTGATACTTTCAGGATCAGCATGCCTTATCAAGAGGTCACCCATTATCTTTGCAATCTCCTTCATTTCTGACTTCCCAAAGCCTATACGTGTTACCTCCTGGGTACCTATTCTAAGACCGCTGGGATCCTGCGAATTCTTGCTTGTATCCCATGGAAGGAGGTTCTTGTTCAGTACTATGTTGCATTTTTCCAGAAGTTCAGCTGATTGTTTTCCACCACCCTGAGCCCTGACATCAACAACTATTGTATGAGATTCTGTAAACCCCTTCTTTTCACCCAGAACCTTGAAACCTTCCTCGTTTAAAGACTGGGCAAGTGTTTTGGCATTTTCAATGATTCTCGAAGCATAAACTGCACCGTATTCTAGCTCCTCAGCCAGTGTAACTGCAAGAGCAGCCATCGCATTCAGGTGGTGATTGCTCAGTGATCCCGGAAAAACACCCCTCTGAACGGATTTCCAAGTTTCATCACCCGTGTTTCCAAGAATGATTCCATGTTGCGGGCCAGGAAATGTCTTGTGGGTGCTCGCGGTAATAATGTCGGCACCCTCTCTGAGAGGGTCCTGGAATCTGCCTCCAGCGATTAGACCGAGAACATGTGCTCCGTCATACCATACCTTTGCACCCACTTCCCTTATTGCATCCATTAAATCCTTGATTGGCGTTGGGAAAAGGAAAACAGATTGCCCAAAGAGACAGACCTTTGGTTTTTTCTCCCGGATCAGTTTGATTGCGGCATCTACATCGAGATTCATCTCATCGTTGTCAAAAGGGTAATCTGATGAATCCAGTCCTCTAAGACCGACAGCCCCAAATTTTGCTGCACTTATGTGACCACCGCCCGAAAGAGGAGGCACAGTGATCTTATCACCCGGCTTGGTCAGTCCGTAAATAGCCGCGATGTTTGCATTTGTACCTGAAATAGGCCTTGGATCCGCCTGTTTGCTCTTGAATAATGAATTAGCGTATTCTATCGCCAGATCCTCGATCTGATCTACAAACTGGTTACCCTGATAGTACCTGTGATGCGGCAGGCCTTCCGCATATCTGGAACCGAGATCTGTAAGAAGCATTTCAAGTGCAAGTGGACTCATTACATTCTCAGATGCAATCAGTGGTATGCTATCCTTAAAGTACTCATTATGTTCCTTTGCAATCTCCCTAATTTTAAGAGCTTTCTCAAGATTGGTTGTCATATCGCTACAATGCTTCGTATGTATATTGAGGTTGTGTTAAAGTGAGGGTTTCCAATTTACAATATTGCATATCATGCTGCATAAACTCCCTCTTCAGCAACGTATCTTCTTCTGGCCAG
>JAJZOT010000280.1 GCA_021847855.1 Thermoplasmata archaeon
GCCCTTTGGATTATCTTTTGCAAGTTCTTCCAGTGCTATGAACCTGGATCCGGAGGAAGCAAGCTTTTCCCTTGCTTTTTCAGATATGTTCAGTGCGGATACTGTCACTTTCTTCTTTTCAAAATATCCAGACCCGAGAACTGAACCTGGAACAACGACTGTTTCCCCATCTTTGACAAGCCGGTCTATCTTACCAAGATTAATGGAGGCGTATCGTTCCCTTCCTTCAGACAGCCTCTCAGCTATGTCCCGCCAGAAGACTGAGCCAGCCTCCCTTGAAATTGTGCTTAAATTTAATATGGTATCCCTAAGATACGGGTTTGACTTTCTTTCTACTTTCAATGACATTGTTACCATCTAGTGCAGTGCCATAATGTTAAACAATTAATAAACGTTTCTTGAGCAGACTTATTGTTCTTTCAAGACGGTATCGTCTTCACCTGACAGTCGCTTTCGTATGATCTTGAGTATTCCCATCATCTTGTAGAATTCAGTGTCGCTTAATAAAGCCCTCCCAAGTATTCTCCTGATCATCACTTCGGTGTTCTTTCTCTTATAGGCTGGATACGACACAATATCCAGTATCTGGTAAATTCTTTCAAGCATGAGATTAAAATTCTCCGGTTTAACAGGTTCCACTTGGTTTGTTTCCACTGTATTATTTTCCAGTGCCTGTCTAACCATCTCGTAAAGTATTATGGAAACTGCATGGGAAAGATTGTATACCGGATATTCAGGGTTTGCCGGAATAAAAAGGAACTGGGAACATATTTCCAGTTCGCTGTTCCGCAGTCCATCTCCCTCTCTTCCAAAAACCAGCGCTATCTTGTTTCTGGAATTAATGTTCATTCTCCAGAATTCCTCAGGACTCACTGGAATGCGTCTGAATTTCTTATTGTTAATGGTTGCCGTGCTGGAGGTTCCAGCCAGGACAGAGTACTCACCCGCCACGGATGCAAGGGAATCACTTATCCTGGCGTTTTCCAGAATGTTCCTGCCACCCATAGTCCTGGCAAATGCCTCATTTCCAAGTTCAGGAGGGTTTATCAAGGTAAGTTCAGCAAGACCTGCATTCTTCATGGCCCTTGCAACTGCACCTATATTCCCTTCAATATGTGGTTCCACAAGAATTACGGTGACCCTCTCAGCAAGATCCTTAAAAATATTGGAAATAGTTTCCGAACTGACTGATTCGGGGTCTGTCATGGATATTATTTCTGATCTTCCTTAATCTCTTCTTCCTTTTTCTCTTCTTCTGTTTTCACTGGTTCTTCGGAGGGTGGTTCCTCTTTCTTTTCCGGTTTGGAATATGTTTCAACTATGTTTATGTCGAGATCGGGAAGATATTTCCTGACTTCGCTTACTATATTGAATTTAGCCTCAATCCAGAAAGGGTCGAACTTTGCCTCCTCTGGTAATTTAACTGTAAACAAGTCGTTTTCAATAGAAAGGTCAAATTTGTCCGCACTCTGGGTGTAATTCATTTCAATGATTGATCTGGCCTTTTCAACAGGGTCCTCTACAACACTTTTTATGGTATATTTGTAAAAGACAGGTTTACCTGCATACTGATGATTATAGTCAACAAGGACTCTTCCAGGTGTTACGGATATAATCCTTCCCCTCTTCTTGTTAATCGTCACCTCCTTTCCCACTACTGGGTCTATCTCAAGCTTCTGGAGCTCTCTCACTGTATGGACTCTTATGTTATTTGGATCCCTCAGGCCATAAGCATCCTCGGCTTTGATCTCCACCTCAGTCTCTTTTCCAATTTCAGTGTTCTTGAAGGACTCATTTATTTCCTTGAACAGGTTTTCAGTTCCAACTATCAGCACCGCATCCTTATATGTTTTACTCTCATCGTAAATGTTATTCTCCATGGCAAGGTCTTTCAAATTAGTAGCAACTAATTTCCTGTCCTCACCCGTTCGCATTTCGAAATCAATCTTGATAAAGTCGCCATCGTTCATCCATTATCACCAAATTTAAGGTAGGTCCGAGAAGTCTAAAAATGTATATAACCATATCGCACTGTTAGGGAGCACTGGATTCAGCCATTCTCCCATACATACACAATATTTCACAAAACTTTTATCTCTTGGTGCGCTATGAAATTCATGAAGATGTTGATAAATGGAGAATGGGTCTCATCGCAATCGGGTGAAGAGATCAAAAAGATCAATCCAAGCACTGGAGAGGTATTTGGACTGTTTCCGGCCGGTACCAAGGAGGATGTTGACAGGGCAATAGATGCGGCAGAGGACAGTTTCGCAACATGGTCAGATACAACATCCGTGGAAAGAGCCAGGATACTTTACAGGGCAAGGGATCTGATTGCGGCTAAAAGAGAGGAACTTGAGAACCTTCTCGTGAGCGAAAATGGTAAAATACTGAGGGAAGCAAGAGATGAGGTCAACGGAGTTCTGGATCAGATACAGTATTATGCGGAATTTGCCAGAAAGATCACCGGAGATATTGTGGAAGGAGACACATCCAGGAGGAAGATCTACCAGTACAAGGTTCCTTATGGAATAGTCCTTGCCCTTACTCCATGGAATTTTCCGGCAGCTATGGTCGTGAGAAAACTCGCTCCCGCGTTGCTCACAGGTAATACGGTTATACTGAAGCCGAGCAGTGATACCCCATTCACGGCAGAATGGATAGTGAGAAAATTTGTGGAAGCCGGTATACCAAAGGGCGTCCTGAACATGGTCACTGGAAAGGGCAGTGAGATTGGAGATTATGTTGTAGCCCACAAGAAAATTGCCCTGATCACCATGACGGGATCAACAGCAACAGGACAGAGGATCATGGGCCAGGCATCATCAAATATGGCAAAACTTGTGCTTGAACTTGGAGGAAAAGCTCCATTCATAGTCTGGAAAGATGCTGATATAAAGAATACCCTCAAAACACTCCTGTGGGCAAAATTCCTGAATGTGGGGCAGTCATGCATAGCAGCTGAGAGACTCTATATTCACGAGGAAATATATGAATCATTCATGAATAAGTTTGTTGATATAACCAGAAGGCTCAAGGTAGGAGACCCGAACGTTTCTGATGTCGGACCACTTATCAATGCGGGTGCACTTAAATCTGCTGAGAAGTTTTCGGAAGATGCCAGAACCAGCGGCATAAAGATACTTACCGGAGGCCGGAAAGCCGATATCCCAGGAAAATTCAAGGGTGGATATTTCTTTGAGCCTACCCTGCTGGACAATGTTCCCCAGAATTCAGTCCTGTTCCAGGAAGAAATATTTGGTCCAATTCTTGGCGCTGCACCGGTTTCCAGCATAGATGAGGCAATTGAAAAATCCAACGATTCAAAGTACGGTCTTGCATCCTATCTCTTCACAAAGGATCCAAACTTCATATTCCTTGCAGCGGAGAAAATAAGGTTT
>JAJZOT010000281.1 GCA_021847855.1 Thermoplasmata archaeon
ATCATAAACAACTATTATCCAGGGCATTTCAACTCCTAGCTACGAAAGGTTTATACTGCTTCTCTCCCAAAATATGCCTTTCCAGCTTGTAAAGTTCAAGCTTTATCAAATGTTTGTATGAAACATACCTACGCAAGGTAGAAGAATAAATGGTTTCATTCATTCTATCGTCAAGTTCCTTAAGCACTTTTTTCCTTCCAGTTTCAGTGAGAAATACTCCGGAACTCTCGAAATCATCCTCTTTTATGACCTTGAGCCTTACCAGCTTTAAGAGAACCCTATCGCATACTATTGGTTTGAAAATTTCCGCAACATCAAGGCTAAGGCTGGTCCTTCGCTCAAATGGCTCGTGCAGAAAACTAACAGCAGGGTGCAGGTGAGTGGAAAATATCTGTGAAGCGATCTGTGCGTAAAGTATAGAATTTAGGAAACTTATCAGTGAATTAGATCTGTTATTAGGAGGCCTCCGAACCCTCTTGCCTATTTTGAAAGGTTCAGGCAACACACGGTCCATAAGTTCAAAATATTCACTTCTTATGTTGCCTTCAACACCCATCAGAGACTTAATGTTCTGTGCTTCTTCAATACTTTTCTTTCTTATGTCCAGTTTCCCCATTCCGGCTCTTCTGGCAACAAGGTTCATGTTTCTTGCAGCACCAATAATGAAAGACTTCGCTATCACCAGCCTTGTGCCCATATCCACGCTTGCAGTTACCTGTTTCCTTATGACAGTGCCACTTATCAGAAAATCCTCTGGCAGAAGGCTCGAGATATAGTTTCCGTAAAATGACATGTAAAACAATGGTACGTTCTTGCTGGAGATCAAGGAGACCGCTGCTTTCGTAATTGTCACATTTCCACTGACTATTATATTGCTAACAGCCTCCAGGGGAATCGTATCCGTTCCTTCCGAGTTGCTGAATTTGAGAGAATCTCCGTCTTTTTCAAGTCTACCTGATGAGGTAATGTAATATGTTTCCATTGTTCATCCCCAACAAAAATCCCTAAAGCTGCACCCATGAAAACAGAAACCATTCCTAATCGCATCCGGCATATCAGATCTGTATAGGCTATCAATGGTGGAATATATCTGTTCCAATTCGGCTAATCGGTCTTTTGTAGCTGTAAATACAACGGTGTTTTTGGAGGACAGCAGATGCAACACCCCTTTTACTTCCCTGCCTGACTTTGTTCTCAAACAATTAATATAGTGGGAAAGCTGCATTTCATCAGCTTTCAGAACCTTCCTTCCTCGCTTGTATTCATGTATAACTATCTCATCATCTGACAGATCTATGTTATCCATCCTGTTTCTGCCGATCTGTAGCTGTGCAGTGCCGGTTTTCCTAGTTTTTCCCGAGAGGTACCTGCCTTCGTGCACGAAGTCTGAATCCTCAGTTATGAACACCTCATGCACGGATAGCCATGCCCTCCTTCTGCATATTGCTGCATAACTCACATCTGTACCCCTATACATGCATGGGTCTGTATCCAACTATTACCAGCCTCCCTTTTCCTGCTGTTCTCTTCACTATCCTCTCTATTTTTTGAAGAGTTTCATCAATCTCACTCTTTCTCCCTGCAAGAGAACCATTACTGGTTTCAACTTCAAGTGCATCTGTTATCACAGCCTTCGAATTGTACAAAATTTCTGAATAGCGATAATTGGCCTTCTCGCTAAAAGGGATTCCCGAAACCGAGACTTCAAAATTCAAGTCTGGAACCTCTCTGGTGGATTCAGCTATAAGGTCTCCCTTCACTGTTTTTGACAGCACTTTATTGGAAAGGATCCAGTAGAGGTTGTATTTTGCTTCAAAACGCTGATCTGGACCAAGTGAAATATCCGTAATTTCTTCGTTGACGTTTTCTTCAATGAAATTATAGAGAGTTTTTCTATAAGGCATCCACCATTTCGTGATTCTGCGCAGATCGGGGAATTCACCAACATTGTTTTTTACCCAGTCAGTTTTCTCTGATAATTTTCTATCCACTTGATTAAAATCAAGGAAACCAGAGTATATGCTCCCAGTTCCATCCAAAGAGCTTTCCAATATTATTCTGAGTTTCCCTGAAAATCTGGTGACAATTGCTCCAATAAAAACCCCTATAGAATAAAGGCTGACACTGCGTTCCCTTTCTGGTAAAATAGGGGACAGGTAATCTATCAGTTGATCATAGGTTCCAATGCTACCGTGGAAACCTCCCGCAATAACTTTGGGTATGCAGATATAAACGGAGGATTCTTCATATGTTCCCCTGCCTATTCGCCCAAGTCGTTGCATCAGGTTCTTTATTCCATGCCCGGAATCCATCACTATTTTCCTGTATTCCTTGTCAGGGTTGATGCCCTGTTCAACAAGATTTGAGGCTATGACCACTCTCTTTCCGAATCCTCCTCTTCGGTGATATCCATCAAGCAGGGCCATATCTTCATCCTTAACTCCACCTTCAATGAGCTCTTTATACACATTCTCAATTTCTGTTATCCTGTCAACTATAAGGAGCCAGTAATCCTTCATGAACAAACTGGTATTTTCTTTGACAAAGTCCGAAACAGCATAACCTGCACCGGCACATATTGTGACATCCAAAGGTCCCTGCACAGGTACCCCCTCACCATTTGTGAGTCTGGGGACTTCTATTTCCTGTATTTTCAAATTCAGCAGTCCAGCCATGCCGTTTAATGCCTTTCTGACCATTTTAGTAGGCGTGGCTGAAGAATAAACAAATTTGAAGTTATTTCTAAGGATTGTATTTATTGATAGCACAATCCTGACCTGATCCGGTGAATAGACATGAAATTCATCAAATATGATTGTCTTGAATCCCTGTTTTAACAGGAAAATGGCCATATCATTCTCATATCCTCCTATTTCCTCATCTTCACGGTGTCCGTAGTAATTGAGAATAAGATAAAGAAGAACCGTGGGGTTTGTAACTATGAAATTCTTAAAGGAAATCATATCTTTCAGTGCATTCAGTCTTCCGATGCTTCTATTGGAATAATCTGATTCTAGCGCCTTATCAATCATCTCTTTGCTTAGCATTACCACTGATTTCTTGTCACGAAGCAAATCTTCGTAAACCTGGTTTGATAATATGTTGGTTGGCAGAACAATTATGACGCCACCATTCTCGTTCATGGTTAGAAAGCCTCGTGTTTTTCCTGCGCCTGTGGGGGCATCAAGGAGAAGAACATCGTTGTCATTTCCTGAAAATTCTTTCATTTCCTCCTGGAATAACCTGATACCATTTTCTGACTCCACAAAACTGGGAGAAATTAAAAATTTCATAGGTTTATAATCCAAGAGGATCACGTTCTGAAAATTGACAATACATTCTCCTCAGTTGCAGGACCAAGAATCTGGTACTGATGCACTGGATGATAGACTGTTTC
>JAJZOT010000282.1 GCA_021847855.1 Thermoplasmata archaeon
CTCTGTAACAATGGATGAAATCAAACTAAAGGAGAGTTGGTACAGAGCTTACCCGGACACTGATCTTTCACATTATGTCACAAGACTCTCCGAATGGTCTCAAGTGTCACCAGAACAAATACTTCTGGGCCCTGGACTGACGTATCTTATATATAGGATATGCCAGTTGAATCGCGGAAAAAAGGCACTTATAATAGAACCTTGTTTTTCTGAATACGAGCGTGCTGCCAGGTCATCCGAGATGACAGTGGATACGATTCAGAGTATTGATTTACAGGGAATGAGCGAGAAAATCGCACAACGCAATTTCGATTTGCTGTTTGTAGCGAGCCCTTCAAATCCAGTAGGCACATCGATTCCCCCAAACGAACTGATTGAAATAATAGATTATGCAAGAAAAAAAGGGGCAACAGTATTCATCGATGAAGCATTTGTGGACTTTTCAGAACAATACCAGAGAAGCTTTCCGTCGAAGATATTGGGAGATTATGAAAATGTTATTTTCGGGCGATCACTTACAAAGCTATTTGGAATGGCATCTGTGAGGATGGGCTATCTTATGTCAGCGAAGCGGAACACGGAACTCATATCTATGTTAATGGAACCGTGGGCACTGGGGCAATTCGCAGCGGAAATAATTTCGACAATGGACTATAACAGGTTTAAAGACTTACCTTCACAGACAAGCCAGGAAAGGAGATTCCTGATAACAGGCGTTGAAAATCTGAGATTAAAAATTCTGGGCACTCCCTCTGCAAATTATTTTGTGTTTTCGTTTCCCGGAGACACCGATGTATCACGCGTCGTTGAGGAACTGGGGGAATCCGGTATAATGATCAAGGAACTCGGCGATTTCATGAATGATGGGAAGAGGTATGCCAGAATTTCAGTAAAAAATAGGGCTAACAACACAATATTCCTTAAAGCTCTGGAAAAGGCAATGACAACGGGAAGAAAGTTATGATAGTCCGTAAATCCGAGGTTCTTGGAAATCATCATCTGAACTTAGGTGATTCCGGATGATCCTGGAAGTACCCATTGTTTTTGTAGTTTTTACTGTGATTCTTTCTCTCATCACCGATGCAGTACTCGGAGAATACCCATCAAGGCTGCATCCGGTTGTCCTGATTGGAAAAAGCATTGAAAAGCTTGAAGGATATTTCAACAAATTGAAAAACCAGTATTTAGCGGGAATATTATTTGTTGTTGCCGTTGAGTCTATATTTGTAATAATACTTGGGTTGATACTCGGTCTGTCTTCGCATTCCACTATGATTCTCCTTGTGATTTCTGTCTTTTTACTGAAAAGCACATTCTCGGTTAAAGGAATGGCCCGGCATGTGACTCCCATAATATCTGCACTGAAGGCAAACGATCTCGACAGTGCAAGGGAATCTCTGGCCAAGGTCGTAAGAAGACCAACTGCAGAACTCCCCCCCGAATTGATCTGCTCTGCCGCAATTGAGACGATCTCGGAGGGACTTGTCGATGCTTTTATTTCACCCCTGTTCTATTTCTCACTTTTCGGCGTAATTGGTGCCTTTTTTTACAGAATTGCAAATACCTTCGATTCCATGATAGGGTACAGAGACTCTAGATACCTCAAATTTGGAAAATTTGCATCTTTACTTGACACTTTGCTTAATTACATTCCTGCGAGGATCAGCTCATTTATCATATATACTTCTTCCAGCGTATTACGGCTGAAACCTGCTTCATATGATGCACCAAGGGCCGCATCAAGCACAGCGAGCGCAAATGCGGGTTGGCCGATGGGAAGTTTTTCAAACTGCCTTGGAGTAAGGCTGGAGAAGAAGGGTGAATATGTAATCAACGATAATTACAGGGAGCCGACAATTTCTGACATAGAGTTATCCCTGAAAATGTACAGATATTCATCTTATATTTTCGTTATCATATTTGTATTACCTGTATTGTTCTTTATCTATATCCTTTTAATTCCTTGATTGGAAATAATCATGACAGGTGAAGAAACTCGTGTAAAAGATTCCATCTTTGTCCTTCTCGCTGGCTGCACGGAAATTTCTAAGATTCCCGGTCTTACCGCTGCCGGAGTATCTCCTGAACTGACTTTTATGACTCCCGTGGTTGATTCAGAAATAATCGTTGCAGGCAAACCGCTCAGCATGAATGAACCTCCAATGACTCCGGATGGTATTCCTACCCCGGCAGTTATAACGAGGGCTGCATTGCAGTCCATAGAGATGCCTATATTGATCCTGAACTCGGGACTCAAGGCAAAGCCAAAGGTCCCCTTCATGGAGACATTCCTGGAACCGGCTAACGATCCCACAAAACATCTTGCTCTTCCCGAAATGGATAGATCAATAGAGGCGGGAAAAAGGATAGGGGAATTTCTCTCACGGGGTTTCAAAAGGATATATCTTGGCGAGAGCGTTCCCGGAGGCACGACTACCTCTGCGATTGTCCTAAGTGCCCTTGGGCACTCAATGGAAACCAGCAGCAGTATGCAGCACGATCCAACAAACCTCAAGAATGAACTTGTGAAGAAGGCCCTGTCCGGGAAGATATCCGCAGACTATGACGCCAAAGAAGCTATGGAAAACTTCGGGGATTACATGATGTCAACTGCCGTGGGAATCAGCTCAGGTGCAGGAAAGACGGAGGTTCTGTTTTGCGGGGGAACACAAATGGCAACGGTTTATCACCTGGATAAGAAAATAAACGGTACCGGGAATAGCCGTAAGGTTATAACAACGTCTTGGGTCATGAGCCATCGTCCATCTACACTGAAAGAGCTGGTAGGCAACGACTTGATAATTGCAGATTTATCCTTCAGGGATTCGGATATAGACGGACTCAGGAAATATGACGATGGTCATGTCAGGGAAGGCGCCGGAATGGGTGGTTCCTATTATGCAGCAAGGGAGTTTTTGTCTGAAGACGATATAAAGAAGGAAATTTACGGAGTTTACAGATCACTTCTGAAATAGTCACTCCATTCAACAGCCGTTCTTATCGTTCCCAACGTGACACATAATTTGTAAGGAAGCCATTGGTTAAAGTACACTGTTTGCCATCAATGCTGCACATAATGAAGACCGTGCCTCCTGTAAATATGATCTGGAGACCTTTTGAATACAGGTAAATACCTATCCTTTCATGACAACAGGAATCCGTTTTTCGCATATCCTTAGAAGTATAACAGATTCTTCTCTCTGAAAAATGTTTTATAAGTAGTTATCAATTCCTCTAGACCGGACTAGGCCGGGAAGATAGGCTCTTCCTGTTACCCGAAGCCTACATGCGGGGGCGACAGCCTGATGAGGTCAACCAGACTTCTGTCAGGCCCTGTGAAATCAATGACATTCTGTCCCTTTGGATCGAAGGTTTAAGGATTCAGGATCGA
>JAJZOT010000283.1 GCA_021847855.1 Thermoplasmata archaeon
ATTCCTTACAAACCAGTTTCCATTTGCCACAGCATTCGTCGTTTGTTTTAAGTTACCACCCGTTCTCTTCATAGTTATGAATTGTGTTGATATACATATATTATATCTATCCATAATGTTAAAGTAGGTGGGTAAAATTATAACATTATGAGAAGAAATATTTCCGAACTGGAACAGAGGCTCATATTATTGCTCAAGAGAAATTCCAGGATGAGCGTAGTTGATATGGCGAAAGAACTGGGAACAAGTAGACTTACAGCCAAGAAGGCACTGGACTCCATAATATCAAGCGGAAGGATCAAAAAATTCACCATCTCCATTGCAGATGAAGAAAAGGATATGGTTCTCGTATACACTGATAATTTAGAGAACATACCGGGAAATATTGTCCTGGAGCGCTACTCTCTCATAGACGGGTCCTATTTGGTGATCCTCTACTATGAAGACCTCATAAAGATAAAGAAGGCTAACATAAAAAGAGTTGAAATAGCAACCTCCAGAGAATTGTATGAAAACATGAACAGGGCAGAAAACATCCACTGCGATTACTGCGGGAAAGAGATCAAGGACAATCCGATCCCAGCAGAAATAAGGGGAAAGACATATTACGTGTGCTGTCCGAACTGTGAGAGAGACCTCAAAAAAAGGGGGGAGATGATTCGTGAGGAAGATTCCAGACACTAGCATGTATAGATAGATGCTATTGATAAAAGGAATGCTACAATTCTACTCAAAACATTCTCATAACGTTTAATATATTGGAAACGTCTGGACAGTTTGATCAGATATATTATAAATAACCGAGATGAATTATAATCAACCATGAGTTCAGTGAGAGATTTAACTACCGGGATAGACCCACCGTCTGGCGTGACTGAAAAAAACCTGGTGGACAAGAATTCCAACATTCCAGACTCAATTACTGTTGGGAAAGGGAAAGTTGAATTGAGAAGAGAAGTAATAAAAGCTGCTAAAGGGGAATTTCTAGTCTTGCAATTGGTTGAGGAAAAAGGTCCATGTCCAGATGATGTGTGCCAAGTGGAAGCTAAAATCAGTGCAAGAATTCTTGGCAACATCAATGATCCATCCCTATATGAAATAATTAAAACAGAGAAGTTCACATTAGCCATCAGCAAAGTTGTTTGGCGCGCCATAGATAGGGGAAGGCAGGACATCTCCATCAGGAGAGGAAGATTTGGCAACCTCAGCGTGAAGGGATTCTCACTAACCTACTGATAGGTCCATGCTCTTTTACATCATCTTATAGGGGGTGATCTCACTCTATGGTGATTCTTATCTTTATGTATGCTTCTGGTTATCATATTTTACAGATTGAATAAAGTATGGTTTTATCCATTAACATGATTTCATAAGTATGTCTTGTGGATGTAAGACGAATTCAGGAAAGCATCAAATGCACAGCCATGGTGATGAGAAAAACTCCTCAGCAGATGATATGAAAAATGCACTGGGCATACTGAATGAGAGGTATGCAAGAGGAGAAATCGGAAAGGAAGAGTATTTAAGCATGAAGAATGAAATTTTGTCTAGGTGAAGAAATGACAACTGAATACAGAGTCAAAACAGAGCATTCCTTCGATGAGGTGTGTGACAAGGTTAGAGAGATTGTACCTCTAAACGGTTTCTCTATACTATCTGAGATCAGGACAAGCGAGATCCTGAGATCAAAGGGATTTGAATACCCTAATCTCAGAACTTTTGATATTTGCAATGCCAAATATGCACATGAGGCCCTTTCCTTCGACTATAGGGTAGAGACACTCATTCCATGCCATCTGATAGTAAAATCAGTGGAAGGGGGTACTGAGATATCTGCCCAACTGCCTGCAGAAATTTTCCATACCCTTCAGACAGATAAGACGGAACAGAAGATGACCTTTCTAAACGAGGTTGAAACAAAGCTCAAAACCATTGTGGACTCACTCATATAATCGTTAAATACGCCCCGGGTCCAGGTGCGAAAACCTGCCTGGAACACCCATTTTTAACTGCAGAGATTGGTTTCTTATGGTGTAAAATGCATGCACGGACATTTGCCTGTGTGAAATCATTCAAGGAGAGACAGTGACCCATTAAGAGGGGTTTTATCGTTAACTAATTTTTTTGTCCTTTGAGTTGTTTTTTCATTGAGCTCAAAATATTCGTTTATTTTCCTAGGCACATCAGAAATCTGCCACAAAGCGATTAAGTTTGCTTCGAGCCTAACTGAAAAAGTTGGATAGACAGTATTGCTGCTGCCTGTATAATTATTGTTCTACAACTATCCTCCCATACATCCCGTTTTCAGCATGGCCGGGATAGGTACACAGGTACCAGTACGTTCCGGATTGCGAAAAACCGTAACTCATATTGTAGTAATAGAAATAACCCGAATTTGTTGGTGGAAGAAAACTCATGGATGTCATAGAACTGTATCCTCCCGAACCCATGGAACCCATTCCGCTCATGTAGGAATATGGTGGACCCTGATTGCTAAGTACAAAATCGTGTTCAGAATCGGTATCGATATTTACCACTGTGAAATGAACAGTCACTCCCTCTTTGATCACTATCGTTGGGTTGTACATGCCTATTATCTCAAAGCTGTACATGCTCGGCCCGTTCATGGGTCCAGCCATTACAAGCAAGCTGCTTGAACTGTTTATGTAAATAGTCGAGTTAGTCTGTGAAACATAAACTCCCGGCTCTGTTACATTCAAACCTTCAAGCTGTGACTGCGTCAGGTACTGAGAACTGCTGGATGTATTATATCCACCGTAGTAGTAGAAAGCCGAAAATACAAGCACGACAGTAAGGAAAGCAACTCCCACAATTCTTCTAGCTTTATATTTGTTCATAGAAAATTTCACCTTCTTATGGTTTCAATCATCTGACGGTATTCGGCCTCAGATATTTCTCCCCTTGCGAATCTTTCTTTCGTAATCTCCTCTGCCCTTGCTATCCGCTCAACAGGTCGGTACGGTTCAGGGATTCGAACGTCTTCAAATATGAAATAAATGGACAACAACACCAAGATTACCGATATCATACCAATGATCGGCATTATTATTCCCATATCATAGAAACCTCCCATCATCCCATAGGAGCCATAGGTTCCATTATAATAGTTGCCTCCAAACAGAATGGAAACAATTATTGCGACTGCCACAACTGCTGAGACAAGCGTCACAAGGATCCACATCAAGTTTTCAATTTTTTTCCCCATGGTATTCATGTATGGTGGAAAGACACTTAATTCTTGGTTGAAACATATTTCATGAAACTAATTTGAATAGGTTTCAGTAAGGATTATTTCATTTTACGCCTTTTCTAATTCTTCACAACCACCCCTTTATCTATCCTGAGCGGGAAAGCACTGACCTCAATTT
>JAJZOT010000015.1 GCA_021847855.1 Thermoplasmata archaeon
CACTATACCCCTGCGCGAATTTTTCTCCCAGGCCTTCAGTGCTTCCTTCTGGTATGGTCTCAAATTAGTCTCTGCCTTAATTTCAATGTTATTGTCATTATCATAAACATTATCGATTGCATCTGGCAGAAGTGCCTTAAGGTCACTGTAGAAACTTGCATAGCATCTGTGCTGATTTATCCTGCCGTCGAAGCGCAGATAACCGGGAACCCTGATATTGGCAGGCCATTTAGATACAGTAATGGTTCCTCTATCAAACCTTAATTCTGGCTTATGATCTGAAGAAGTTTCCATTAATACCTTCTTTGATATTGTTGCTTGGTATTTAATTGAAGGTAAATTACTTTACAAATTTAATTGCGAGTTAATTGCAGACATCTCGTTCACGATCGGTTGAACGCCATTGTAATTAGACTGGAGATATTGATAGGTATACGAAAGCAGATAAGTTGGGTCAAAGTAAGGCCCGTTTAGTATCCAAGTCCCGGAAGGCCCTGTTATTATCAGGACAGTATTAACATGCGCAGGGTTGCCAAGGTAAGCAGAGGGTTTTCCCTGATTGGTGGGAACTACTGCCGTATATTTATACGCAAGAGATGTTATTGCCGATGGAAGGCCTGATGCGTTGATTTCGCTCTCGCCTGTTGAAACCAACTGGCTGGAAGGTATAGGTGTGTTGCCAGGATATGTTCCAGTCATAGTCTCATTGTACATATAAAAAGGGCTGAATGTATAGGTGTAGCCTTTTGCACTGAATGAAAATCCTGTGGTGAAGATCAGCCCGGGAATGTTTGCAAGGCTACCTTCATCCGGAGATGAATAGTGCCCGTAAACATCGTTCTGGACTGAACTGTAGTATGCTTTTATGGAGCCGTATATTCCCCAGGAAACCGAAGCGCCGATCGGGCAACCTATCCATGATATGAAATATATCGAGTAGGTATGCGCTGGAGCGTAGTCAGTTGCTGAAACCTCCGCAAATGAAAGACCATAAGGTATCTGGTTCGGTGGCGAGAAACTGGTTGATGGAGAGCCTCCTGATGGTAAATGAACTATGCCCAATCCAAACAGTACTCCTACTATGACAATAACTGCAACTACCGGTGCACCAATAACGAGTATTCTATTCTGTGATAATGCTGATTTCTGCTCCACTTTCTTCTCATACCTGTTATGTGCTTTTTTTGCCATTTTCTGCTTTTAACAAAATGAATTTAGGTTATTAATCCTTTATCTTCATTCAATCCTCAAGTGAAACTTGTGGTTGTGTTTGTTTCCTTTGATACTTAAATAAAAATAAATATAAGAATGAATTAGTGTACTTGATGTATAATCCTTTAAGGTTTTACGCTAATGAGGCGATGAAATCTATCAATGATAAAGCAAAAGAAGTTCTTTCTTTCCTGTATCCTGCGGTTACGATAAGCGAGGATGCCGGGGAGCTTGTAATTGAGGCAGATCTTCCTGGATTCGATAAAAAGGATGTTAAGGTAAGACTTGACAGAAATGCATTAGTGATACAGGGATCCAGGAAGATGGATCAGAAAGGCACAATACTCATGAACCAGAGGCCTGAAAGTGTATTTAAGAGGGTTTCCCTTCCATACGATGTCGATCCTGCTGCTGAGCTGAGTGCAAAGTACCTAAACGGCGTCCTGACAGTAAGAGTGCCTGTGAAAGGAGTTCGAACTGTCAAGGTAGACTGATCTTCTCTGTTTAACACAAACTAATTTTCATTCTTGGGCCATTCACTTATTCGGTATTTGGTCCTGCATACAGACATGTAAGGTATATACAGTAATTATCACATCTCAATCCACAAACTGGAGATTGACCTTAAAGTGGATCATAGATCAAAAATATTATTGACGGTTGTTCTGGCCTTTGTTGTTCTTCTAGCAATCATGATTGTCGTTGGCTTATATGTGGTGAAGCCATCGTCATTTTACCCGTCTGGTTATGGATACGGAATGATGTATGATAATTTTGGGTATTGGTACGTTATAATGCCTGTAATGGCTTTAATAACGATAGTTTTCGTTGTCCTGTTTTTCTATGTAATTACTTCTTCTGCTGATTGGGGCAAGATGAAGATGAGATCAGATCCTGTTAGCATCTTGAGGGAAAAGTTAGCACGGGGAGAGATAACGGAAGAGGAATACAAGAGGAAAAGAGATCTTCTGAACTGAATCTAACCTATGGACTTCAAAAAATAACGGATTCATTCAACATATCAACTTCAGTTCTTCGAAAGAAGTACAACGATGAAAAGTATTATTGATACTCCAAAGAGGGAGAGCCCCAGATCTCGGCTGGTTGTTGATATATAGGCGGATGCAAGTGCAATGAAACCGAGAAATATGCTGGCCGGTATTTTATATTCCTTTTTTCTGCTCACAGGGCTCTGCCTGTCTTCCAGGTCTCTTTTAAGTAATGGTAAAACCTCCAGACCTTTTTCGATTGAATTAATAGATTTCTTAACGAAATCTGTTATCTGGTATCTGTAGAGATCATTGAGGAGGCCTTCCTGATAGAGTATCTGCCGAAGTATAGCGATAAACCTGAAATCCGGATCAAGGCGTCTGCAGATACCTTCGAGCAGGGACGACATTCTCATGTAAAGGACGAGCTCACGCGGAAGCCTGAATGGAAACTCGAAAATCACGCCATTCGCAATTGTATATATCTCCTGAACCTCTCTGTCCTCTATCCTCTTTCCCTGCAAATTCGAAATAGCGAGATCCATGGTACGCCTCATAATGTTCCTGTTAGCAACTGGAGACAGTGCATTCAATGCAATAAGGGAATCAATGATTGTGTCCGGGTCTGTATTGGAGAGCCCATCGTAAAGCTTCAGCAACTGTATCCTTGTTTTTGGGTCAAGCGAACCAACCATTCCATAATCGTAGAGTATTATGATGCCTTCTGTCGTTACAGAAATATTACCCGGATGGGGATCAGCGTGAAATATCTTGTCCCGCAAAAGCATCCGCATGAATAAAAGATCGAGCCGCCAGGCCAGATCCTTGAGATCAATACCGCTATTCCTTAGTGCTTCAATGTCTGTTATCTTAATCCCTGGAACATAATCCAAAACAAGGACCTGCGATGTTGTGACCTCATGAAATACTGCTGGCACAACGACCCTTTCGTTCCTTCCAGCCACGCTTTCCCTTATCCTTTCAATATTTCCTGCTTCCTTAACGTAATCAGCCTCGTCAAAGATACGATCCCGGAAGTCGAATATTACTGATTCAAATGAAATGTAAAGGTAAGACTCAAGTCTTCTCTTAGCCAGTCTTAAAAGCCTCTCAAGTATGGCAATATCATGTTTGATCTGTTGCCGGATATTGGGCCTGTTGACCTTGACAACAACCTGTTTATCCTTATAGGTGGCCCTGTAAACCTGTCCCAGGGATGCACCAGAAATGGCATTTTTATCAAAATCTGAGAAAATCTCTTCTATCTTCCCGATTTCTGTTTCCAGTATAGGCTTTACTGCGTCGAAGGGAGCTGGGGGAACACTATCCTGAAGCTGTTCAAATGCCTTGATATATTCATTAGGAAGCAGATCTGGCCTTGCAGATATTACCTGACCAAGCTTTATGTATGTCGGCCCGAGATCAATAAAGGTCTGAACTGCCCTCCTTCCGTGTTCCTCCATGGCTGGATCCCATGTGTGGTTGGTATCGGACCTTATCCTTTTTCTGTCCTTTGAATACCTCCTGAAAACTGGATAAAGTTTTAGTAAAACTCTGATTTCGTCGGTAAGTGTGGCGTTCTGCTTCATTGCACACATGGATGCCTGATGTCATTGAACTGTAATAAATCTCTTTAAAAGGATCAAGGGGTTTAAAGAACATTACCACGAGTCGCCATGAACTCTTTCTTCAAGGAGGTCCTCTACCTTCTTCTTATACGACAGTTCTTTAGCGGCGACGTTCGAAATAGCCTGTTTCAGAAAAGGATCAGAATATTCATTTTCCATTATTCGAAGAATGTCATATATGTCCTTGTAATATTTTATCGATACCATCAGTATGCTTCGGAGATCGTTCATATTTATGTCCGGTTCATCTTCAAGAAGGTGATCAAATGTCTCGTAATCTTCGAGGTCCTTCAGTTCCGATTCAACCTCTGGAAAAGTTCCCTCTCTCAGACTCCTGTCAAGTTCATCTATATCTGACTGCTCTGATTCTGAGAGCTCCCGGGCAATCGCCCTGATATGATCCATGTTTGATGATACTGCAATAGAATCGAATTTTGATTTAAGACGGGTCTTCAACCTTATCACGTTTCTAAGGATGTCTTCCCTTACGGCCGACCTGTCTTTCCCAGATATTGCCTTTCCACGGGAAGAGGATTTATCATTCATGCAGATAACATACTTGATACACCTAAATAAATTTTATTATTCGGACCTTAGACATATTTAGGTGCTGTCAGATAGGTCAATACTCCTTACCTTCTATGCTCCTTTTCTGTGCGGCCTCCTTCTTGAGCTAGGTATATAGGGACCTCCCGCCAAATGACTGGTAACTGATAACTGAGTGTTAAATGCCACCGACCTAGACTACCATTCTATGTGTATCTGATAAATTCCTCGCATCATTATTTTCAGACATCTTCTCTCCGGTCTCCTTTCAGTGTCCTTAATCCGATAGGTTTCTTCTGCCAGCATACAAGCACTCATTTTGATTCTGCAGGAATGCCTTTCTGATTATCTGGGACGATACTGAATTTCACACCATAATATGGTGATGGGTTTTCCAGTATCCGGAGTTGAGAAGAGATCTCGTATATCAACACTTATTATCTCTTTGTAGATAGGATACTTATCAAGCATTCTCAAGGGTACCACTGAATGTATCTCAAGTGTTTCGGCCTATTATTCAAGAATGCCGCTGCAATAACCGGTGCAAAGATGTTAAAGCACCATCGTGGGGCCTGATCCCGATATACGTTCGTGTCGCTTTGAAATGGCATTAGTATCCAACATTGCGGTTGACGCAAGCATGGAAGCACCCTGGTGATCTGATTTTTCATTCCAAAAATTTTTTATCATTCTTAGAAGTTCTGTTTTCCCTGCATATATTAAGGATGCGCAGTATCCATTTGATTGGGAAATACTTGACTGGAGTAAAATAGATGCCTGTTGGGCTCTGAGTATTTCCTCGATCCTGTCAGAGTTGTTCCTATCAACCATTTTTATCTCCTCACGCAGTTCAGTGAATCATTCCATGCTGTTTCTTATACTTCCAAGCTACGTCTTCTTCGCGGCTTAATTCATCTTGAGATGCATATCGATTCCACTCCGGAGCATTAATGATTCGCTTTTTCCATATCCAAATACTTGGGGAGAACGATAAGATTCACAGAAACCTATAACTTTCTACACAGGAAAAAGAATGCCCATTGGCGATAATAATCATTGCAGATTCGATGTCAAGCAAATCCGATCCTGCAGTCGACTTTTACTACCCTTCCCCAACGTCCCGCATTGAGTCAAACTTAATCATACAGAAATATAGGTTAATACCATTATAGCATTCAATATCTGCTTTGCAGTAAATTTATTTATAGCAATCATCTACCAAGACTCAAATATGCCGAAAATTGAGACTAAAAAATTGGATAAACAAGACGCTGACCTTTTACTAAAATTAAATGAATTCCAACAGTCAGAGAGAGTTTTTAATGGATGGGCTTTTTCTCAGTTTGAATTTAATGCGAAAAATTGGGATGACTTTGTGAAAAAGTATCCTCCTGGAAGTAAAGGATTTGATTCTTTCTACTCAGTAGGACATTTTCTTGAGCTTGCTGGTGTTCTAGTTAAGCACAAATTGTTGTCAGAGGAACTTTTTTTCGATACTTTCTGGTTTGAACCCATATGGAAAAACTTTGAGCCTGTGATTTTGAGCATGAGAAAAAAGATGAAGGAACCCAGTTTAGAGGAGAATTTTGAGTACCTTTACAACAGGCTGCAGGAGTGGAAAAAAAGCCGAAATTAAACTTCAATATTTAATAAGGCGGAGCGATATTATAAGGTTAGTATTGATTTGTGGTGAAACCGTTTGGTGTATCTCAAGCAACAAGGAGATCCGGCATGATCTTCTTTTTAGTTATAAAGGGGTAATATGAGGATGTCAGAAAAAAGAACTGAACCAAGAAACGATAGCGATGAAGCTTTTGAATTGAAACACATAAAAATAGAAGGAGAGCTTGACTATAGATCAAAATCGTTTAAATCTAAATGTGAGTTGTACATTGATCCGAAGGGAACCTCGGTATTTAGGATAGAAGCTGTAAATTTCTTGATTAACTCAGTTAAAATCAATGGAAAACTTGCAGATTATAAGTATGATGGAAGCAATATTACAATTAGCGTCCCCGACAATTTCAGCGACTTAAAAATGAAAATCACAGTGGATTATGCAATCGTCGATCCGCATTTGGGTATGTATTTCATAACAGAAGACAAATATGGTGCTAACATTCAGCCCCAAGTTTGGACCTTAGGCGAGGGGCAAACTGAAGATTTTCAGGTGAGCGAAGATAACAAATATTGGTTTCCGTACATCCCCGGACCGGATAAGAAGTGTACGTCAGAAACCATCATTACCGTGCCAAAAAAGTACTATCTCGTGTCCAATGGAGATCTTTTAAGCGTTAAAGATATCCAAGAAAAACGTGTATATCACTGGAGAATGGATCGGCCTCATTCACCATATCTTATTTCACTAGTGTGTGGAGAATTTGATTTTTTTGAGGAAACTTATAAGAATACTAAGCTCATGTATTTGGTCCCAAAAGGCAAGAAACACGACATTGAAAGAACCTTCCCTATAACTAAGGAATTATTTGAATTCTACGAAAAATTCACAGGAGCCGAATATCCTTTTAAGAAGTTTTCCCAAACATGCGTTTATGAGGCAACGTTTGGCGGAATGGAAAATACTACCGCCAATACTTTAACTGAAAGAACATTGCATGATGAAATAGCTCATATTGATTTCAGCAGTGAAGAAAATGTTGGACATCACATGGCACATCAATGGTTCGGCGACTTAGTTACCTGCAAAACATGGGAAGATGTATGGTTGAATGAGGGTTTGGCAAGCTTCTTATACGCCTCCTTCGTCAAGAACAAACATGGGACTGATGAATACTACTATCATCTTTTAGATAAACTGGACGCTTACTTAAGGGCAGAAACACAGCGAGGAGTTAGTGAGATTTGCACCACTTATGGTACTGCCCCAAAAAAATCATTTGATAGATATTCCAGCGAAAAGGGAGGGCTTGTGATGTGTTCTTTATTGAACCTGATAGGAGAGGAGAAGATGCATCGGGTTTTAAAATCATATTTCTCAAAGTTTATGTACAGCTCGGCTACCACAAAAGATCTTGAGCAAATAGTTGATGAAGAATCAGATGGGATTTCCGGCGGATTTTTTGGCCAATTTATTTACTCTAAAGGATATCCTATACTGAATGTGACCTATTTCTATGATAATTCGCTGCATATCCTAAATCTTTCGTTCAAACAGAAGCAGTCAACATCCAGAGAGTACCGATTACAGTTTAAATTAATTTTGAATTTTAATAAAGGCAAATCTACAGAAATCCCTGTTACTTTATATAATATTGAACAGGAATTACGATTGAACCTCAGCGACCGACCAACGTTTATCTGCGTAGATCCTGACATATCAATCGTAGGAATCGTAGAAGTCGAGGAAGACTTCTCAGAGATGAAATCAAAAATAGAAAATGACACGCATCTTGTTTGTAGGATAAGAGCGATAAGGAAAATGGCATATTTTAACAATAATGAATTTATTGACACATTAAGCCGGATGATTTCAAATACTGAGATACATTGGAGTATCGCTGCGGAGTCATCGAACGCCTTAAGTAGAATTGGAGGTAAAGAAGCATTAAATATTCTAATAAAAAATGCTCAACACCCCAATCCAAAAGTAAGAAGGGCGATAGCAAGGGCGCTTGGAAATTTTAGCGAAAAGGAATCTCTTGAAGCAATATCTACTATGTTAAGTAAAGAAAAAAGTTATTACATTCGTGGCGAAGCTCTCTATTCGGCGGGAATGACGGGTCGTGAGGAAGCCATTCAATTTCTGTACAGGGGCCTATTTGAGTACTCGCATGAAAATGTAATTAGCATAGGAGCGTTGAAGGGACTCGGTGCTCTACACACAGAGGCATCATCTAAAATTGTATTGAATTATATGCGCCGAACTAATAATAAAAAAATGATACTTGCTTCAATTGGCGAACTGGCATCTTTTTTGAACTTTCAAGAAATACGAGATGAAGTGTTGTATCAGATAGTCAACGGAGACAAGGAGATTTGTGACAAAGCTATGTCTGTCGCACTTAATTCTGGCGATCCCTTGTTCATTTCCTCTGCAAAAGACAAGTATTTGTCTAGGTATTTCAAAGAGTCATACAAAGCAACACTAGTATAATTTCTGAAAGGAAAATAAAAAATAACATCTAAAGTAGGGGCGTCTTTTAACCTAAGTTATATCAACGAAGAGCAATTTCAATAGTAGATACGTCAATGCATTTAAAAAATTAAGCCTGGATTATAAATTTTTGGGAGGTTAGTAGGTGATGGAATCACAAGAAGATAATGGATCAAACAGAAGGCATGACAGGTACAACAGATTCATTGTAAAAAAGGATTTAGGACCTCATGTATCCATGCTCCTGATGAATTGGAAAGTACCACGTGAAGAAAACAACAGGGGAAAGAGAGGTCGCCCATTCAAGTCCACCAGTACACTCATAACATTCCTTGCAAAACTTATGTCAATGCATAGTGATCCCTCCAGATACACTGGGGGAGATTGCTCTCAAGGTCCAATATCGCAATGTCATGAGAGAGATGACACATGCATATTGAATTTTGCAGCACACCCGGATGACTGCAAAGTAGTAAGTGCGCTGATCAAAGCGACTTAGCAACCATCAACGCTGAAGCAGTATGTGAATTCACTCAGTTAAGTATATTCATATCTTTGTCGAAAGAGAGCTTTCTCCACATTCCATTGCAAGGATTCCCAAGCGACACGCCTATCTCGGTATACTGTTCAAGTGCGTCCGTTTTGTTGTTAAACTTGACTACTAAAGATCTTACAGTTCCTCCAAAAGTTCCTGCGTATTCCATGTGCCTACAAACCGTATTTTCACTCGCAGACTCTCTTTTCACTAATGAGTCGTAATGATCTGACATTATTTTAACCCCCTCGTCGAAATCTATTTTACCATATTTTTCTTTCACAGCCTTCTCGATTGACAGGTACCGATAATCACCAGTAACTGGATGTTTTACTGTTACAAGATACGGTTCTAGATCTGAAGCTAGTGTTTTGCCAGCTGATACAATCCAATGTTCCGAAGCGTCTGGAAATTTAGCAAAGCCATGGTGTTTCGGGGTTGCTTCAACTATTCTTGTACCTTCCTTCTTGCTCGTAAAGCACCAATTGATAAGTGTTCTATTTGGTACTGAAAGAAATCTTTTCACTGCGTCACTCGTACCATCTGAATACTGACCGAGCCACCTGAATAAAAACCAACTAGGAACACCATCTTCTGCCATCTCTTCGTTCTTCATTACATCGGAGATACCAGTAGAACAACTAAACGTATTTGCAGAATTGACGACACTATGATAACCAATATACCCCGGAACTACTGGTGAAACAAATGCTTTGCCGTGTTTAGGTTTTGCCACTTTTAACGCCAGGAATTGATCCATGTATCGTCCGCCATCGTCATTATGAGCTGCAACAAGAGTATCGTCCTTCGTGGCCTTCCCCCATGCACTGAAAAAAGAGCAGTGGAGTGGGCTTTCCTCAGCAATATCGTCAGGCATCAGTGGGTAATGCGATTCCGGAGATGGTAAGGTGTACATTATATCAATATTCAGGTTGGTGAGCATGAGATCTTTGTAGTCCACACCTGAGGCATTAGCCATACTGGCCACCTCATCCAAATATGACGAGTCTGTATACTTTGCAATACTGTCTTCCGCCAGTCCTATGTAATCGTTTGCGTTAATGTGTGCCTTTTCGAAGATTGAAACAAGTTTTGGAGTGTTAAACCTGACAACTTTTCTGATAATATCCGCTGTAGCTCTACCGAATTGGTCACCCATCTCTGAAGCATCGCCTTCAACAAAGACTAAAGGTATGTAGCTTTTCCATGGATAAATCTCTGTTGTTTTAGTAAATACACTTCCATACTTCGTCCGCTCCACTTCTTCACCAAGTCCGTAACGACTGGAGTTTAGAGGATTTATTTTTTTTGTGCTGTTTGTTCCCATGTTTTCCATTTGTTGGGATTATATAGCGTTAATGAACTTTACTGTATTTGTGGTTTGTTCATTTTCAGGACATAATATTTATTACGATCCTTCACTTTGCGCTCTCCGTGAACTCTGGAACTTTATTTTTCATAATCCGGAGAGTAATTTATGCAATTTTTACTTTGATCATACTAATTGTGTTTCTCTTTTTACTAATTCACATCATCGCTCCAAATCCACTTGAATTGGCAAGGATTTATGCTGGAAATCCACATATTCCAACCACCACCCTTGAAAATATTGTTAAAAGATATGGATTGAATCAGCCCGTATACATCCAGATTATTAGCTATATTAGTATGATTTTTCACGGAAACTTAGGCATGGATCCAATTTACAACGCTCCTGAACTAACATTAATTGGAACTTTTTTTCCGATCACGCTGGAACTTGTCTTTCCAGCAATAATTGTTGCCGTATTACTCGGAATTTTTACTGGGGCAATTGCAGCTTCAAGAAGGGGAAAACCTACCGACTATGGTGTTAAAATCTTATATCTTAGTTCATGGGGAACGCCTCCCTTCTTGGTTGCAATTTTACTTCAACTTGTAGTAGCCTATGATTTAAAGTTGCTTCCGGCGGTAAACATGGTAAATCCTATTCTTACTGCACCTCCTTCTGTGACCCCTTTTCCTCTAATAAATGCAATTTGGGCTGGCGACTGGACATATTTTGTGAGTTTAATCCATCATATGATACTGCCTGCAATTGCGTTGGCTACGATTAGTTTTGGTATCGTAACAAGGCTCACCCGGGCCTCTATGCTGGATGTAATGGAAACAGATTTTTTCAGGCTAAGCCTTATGAAAGGGCTTTCACGAAAGAAAACTGTTTACGGGGTAGCGTTAAGAAATGCTGCTCTTCCACTAGTAACGCTGATTGTCCTCCTTTTTGCATATTCGGTTGCTGGTGCTGTAGTGATCGAGGATATTTTTGACTACCATGGCATGGGCTATTTTATAGTTCAGGCAATTGACAATCTGGACTATATCGCGATTCTGGATACAACAATAATAGTTGGAATCGCAATAATTATCGCCAATCTAATTGCTGATGTCCTTTACGGTATACTAGATCCAAGGGTGATTTTAGAATGATTGGAGACGCATCTCAAGCATTAATAAACAAAAACCAGCAAGATTCTCCAAAAAAAGTCTCCTTATTAAGGCTGATTATAAAAGACAGGAGTGCCATGATTGGTTTGATTATCATATCTATCTTCTTTGCTTGGTCGATAATCCAAGGATTCTTGGAATTTATTTCAAACTTTGGAAATTATCAGTCTTTGGGATACATTCTACTCCCTCATGATCCTTTTCAGCTTAACCCTTTTGCATCATCCCTCCCACCCTCAACTCATTACCTTCTTGGTACTAATTCATCAGGGGAAGATATTCTTTCGAGAATTTTGTACGCAGTTCCGAGAGACGCATTTATTGCGGTCATAGTTGTTGGGGTCTCCATTGGTGTAGGAGCGGTTCTTGGTATAATCGCTGGATATATTGGGAAATTTGTAGACGACATCGTAATGCGCATTACCGATGCATTTCTTTCAGTCCCGCCTCTAATTTTAGTTATAGCGGTGTCCGTTATACTTAATGAGTCCTATTTTGCTGCAGTAGTGGGTCTGCTTGTTGTATGGTGGCCAATTTATGCTAGGTTTTTCAGGGGAGAGATATTGAAAATTAAGAGACTTGACTATGTTCAGGCTGCAAAGCTGAACAATGTAGGAATGTTTTCATTTTTTTTCAGGTACCTTTTCATGA
>JAJZOT010000284.1 GCA_021847855.1 Thermoplasmata archaeon
ATATCCGGATAAGCAGCCGGATGAAAATCATGGGTATGTATCAAGAAATCATGATTATAAGCGAAATGGAACATTATCCCTTCTGGCAGGGATCGATCTCATAACAGGACAGATAATCCCACTGGCGGAAGAGAGACACAGAAGCCTTGAATTTGTGAAATGGCTTGAACTTGTTGATAAATACTACCCGGATGATTATAAGATCACCATAATACTGGATAACCACAGTGTTCATACATCAAAGGAGACAATGAAATATCTCTCGTCAAGGCCATGGAGATTCCATTTCGTGTTTACACCAACACATGCATCCTGGCTCAACATAATAGAGATGTTCTTCAGCAAGATGGCACGATCCATTCTCAGAGGAATAAGAGCTGATTCGAAGGATGAACTGAAGAAACGCATGCTGGAATATATCCAGGAAATCAACAACGAGCCTATCTTATTCAAATGGAGTTAAGATTGAACAAAATAGATGTTGGTATTGAAACATTGGATTAGAGTTCAGAAATCAATCTGGTGGTTTCTCCTGCAGCCTTTTCTATGTCTTTGTATTTCGTCTTGAGCATCTCCTTTGCCTCTGGGCTGAAAGTCTGCAAATTCAAAATATTCAGCAAATGAGTGAGTTCAAAATCGAGAAGCGAAACCAGTATGCTCAGTTTATCAGCTTTATCGGTGCTTACCTCTTTCCTCTTTAACGAAGCAAAACAGTCAAGGTGAACAGACCCTGATTTCGTAAAAGTAAATTTCTCTCCCGTTTTAACCTTCTTTTTGCAAACATAACACTCAAATTCTGCCATGAATACGTAATAATTTATTATTTAAAATGCTATTGTTACTGGATTTATGGAAAAAAGGGGTACTGCAATTTTGCCGCTGCATTACGGGCACCCACCGGAGTACCTTTACAGGCGTATGGTAAAACTGGGAGGCACAATCTGCGATCTTATCTCTGAAAAGTTTGGGACTGAAACACTTCTTGAAAAATTGTCGGATCCATTCTGGTTCCATTCACTTTCACTTTCAATAGGTTTTGACTGGAACTCAAGTGGTACAACAACGGCCACTCTCTCCGCCCTGAAGGAATATTATTCTACAGGAAAAGGTGAAATTTCAATATTAGGTGGGAAAGGAAGAAAAATGAGAAGTGTTAGGGATGAACTTAAAGTGGCTGAAACTTCCGGTTTTACAACTGAGAAAAATGCTTCACTGCTTTATTCGACATCAAAGAAAGTGGCGAGAATTGATCAGAACCTGCTCCAGGACAGCTATGATCTGTACCTCCATTTCATAGTCCTTGATGAGAAGAATAGATGGTCTATCATACAGCAGGGGTTGAACAGTTCTTCAAGACTTGCAAGGAGGTATCACTGGTCATGGGCAAGCAGGAACGATCCTTTGAATGACGGAAGATATGGACTCGCCGGTTTTGAAGGTGCCGATAGCATTCTGGATCTTTCATCATCTAAAAGCATGAAAAACCGGGAGAGTATGCTGTCGCTTGCCAGAGAAAATCCCAAAAAATACTATTACAGCCTTGAAAAGGACAGGCAGAGGACACTTGACTCGTTTACAGAAGGGGATAGAGTGCTGAACATGAATTATAGAATTGACTGGAATAAAATGCGAGATCTTTATGAATACCAGCCATCGGATTTTGAATCCATCATGGATTTCAGGGGAATAGGGAAATCCACACTGAGGGCCCTTTCATATCTGGCTGAGATCATATATGGTGAATCCCCATCTTACCAGGACCCCGTAAAATTCTCTTTCGCTCTTGGTGGGAAAGATGGAGTTCCAAAGCCTGTAAACACCTACGACTATGACAGAGCAATAGAATTCTATGAAGAAGTACTGAGCGGTTCACCGGAGAAGAAGCATGTACTGGATAAACTTGCCAGGAACCTTGGGAAACACAGCTTCATGAAAACAGGTAACAATTCATTTTGAGTACATCATTATCAGTGAGAAGCCGAAAATCCTCACTGGATCGGGAATCCAGATATTGTTAAATACAAATATGCACTGAGATACGGATCATCTGACATGGAAGAGACTGACGTTGTAAGCTTCAGGGTTGAGGAACAGCTAAAGTTCCTTGACCCAATAATTGCTAAATGGTTTAATTCCAAATACGAAGGACTGACCGAACCACAGGTCAAGGCGATTCCACTCATTCATCTCAAAAAGAACGTGCTGGTGTCCAGTCCAACTGGAACGGGTAAGACAATGACTGGATTCCTGGCAATATTGAACGAACTTTTCCTGATGTCAAGGGAGGACAGGCTTGAGGATAAGATTTACTGCCTTTATATAAGCCCTTTGAAAGCGCTGGCAAACGACATAACCAAAAACCTGAATACTCCTCTCGATGAGATATATGAAATAGCGAAGGAACAGAACGTTCAGTTACCAAAAATAAGGGTTGCTGTGAGATCTGGAGATACTTCCCAGAACGATAGGCAGAAGATGCTGAGGAAACCACCACATATTCTCATAACAACGCCTGAATCCTTCTCTCTTGCTCTTTCGGCACCAAAATTCAGGGAAAAGTTCAAGGATTTGAAATATGTCATACTGGACGAGATTCACGAAATATCTGCCACAAAGAGGGGTGCACTTCTTTCTGTAAATCTTGAGAGGCTGGAATCGGTTGCAGGGTCCCACTTCGTCAGGATAGGACTTTCCGCCACACAGGCACCACTTGACAAGATTGCAACATACCTGTGCGGTTATGATGGGGAAAAACCAAGGGATTTCACGATTATAGACGTTGACACAAAGAGATTTCTTGATCTCAGCACCATAACCCCTGTGAACGATCTCACGAGAACAAGTTATGAGGTTGCCAATGACCGGATGTATGACATCCTTGTTAAGCTCATAAATGAACATAAAACAACTCTTGTTTTCACAAATACACGGAGCGGTACCGAACATGTGGCAATGAGGCTGAAGGCAAGAGGAATTGATGAAATCGAGGCTCATCATTCATCACTTGGAAAGGAGACACGGCTGGAAGTTGAACAAAAATTAAAAAATGGAGAGCTGAAATGTGTCATAACGTCAACATCCCTTGAGCTTGGGATAGATATAGGTTACATTGACCTGGTGGTTCAGATTGGAAGCCCGAAATCTGTATCAAAGGGGCTTCAGAGAATAGGGAGATCAGGCCACAGCATAAACGAACTCTCAAAGGGACGTTTCCTAATTTTCGAGCTGGATGATCTTGTTGAAACATCTGTTCTGACCAAAGCGGCATATGACAGGGAGATCGACAGGGTCGTAATACCTGAGAATTCGCTTGATGTACTCTCCCAGGTTCTCGTGGGCATGTCCCTGGAGAAAGTATGGAAACTTGATGAGGCTGCTTTTTT
>JAJZOT010000285.1 GCA_021847855.1 Thermoplasmata archaeon
CGTTAAAGATGCTGGGGAAGATAAGGGGGAAGGCATTCTTTCTGACCACGATTCTTATTGATATACTTTTCATATTTGCGGCATGGTCCATCCTGATTTATCTACCGTATTATTCATACACATTGATAAAATCAGCAAAATCATCATTCCTGATATTTGCTGGTATTGCGCTTTCCTATGTTATATTCAGATTCGCCGGACAGCATATTAGGTCAAGAAAATTTTTCATTTCCTCTTATTTCGTCAGATCAGCCGTTTTTATAATCGCATTCCTGATTCTTTCCCTTGCAGTCTCAGTGATTGACCTTTTCCTTGCACTCCTGATCCTGTCTTCTGTTGGTCTTTTCGAGGAGGGTGCCAAGAACTATGTATATTCTGCCTTTGATTCGAGCGATCAGCAGATTGTCAAGAGGTCTTCCCAGATTTTAGTTCTCCCTTTCATAGTTCTGGCACCACTTTTTTCCTATGAGTTCTTTTCAATTTCTTTCTCACTAGGATTTGCTTCTGCGATTATACCGGCAGCTATATCATTACTTCTGACAACGTTCCTAATCAGCAATCCTAAGATTACAAAGCAGTAAAAAAATAAGTTTATCTCTTTTTAAGCATTTCTTATAATATGATGCCGGGTAGGATGAATTCACGGGAAGTCAGGAGAATGATGGCCCAGATGGGCATTAAGTCAACTGACATGACTGATATAAAGAAGATAATTATGGAGGGTACTCAGAAAAATTATGTTATTGAGAATCCACAGGTTACATTGATCGAGGCCCAGGGAGAGAAGTATTTTCAGATTGCAGGTGCATTCAAGGAAACAACAAAAACAACCTCAACTGAACCGGTTTTCCCATTCACGGAAGAGGATATAAAACTCGTGATAGAACAAACCAGGGTTGACCGGGCAAAAGCAATTGAAGCCCTGAAGAGGACAGGCGGAGAAGTCGCCCAGGCAATTATAGATCTGTCATCGAAATAGATGTCGTCTTTTCCGGACTATGATTCAATATACAGGAAAAACGTTCCTGACAGTACAGAGGAAGATAAAGTTAAGAAAATCGTAGAAACGACAAAGGCCAGTATTATTAAAATTCTTCAGGAAAAGCGAATCAGTGCAGAGGTAGAGCTTGTTGGCTCCACATCGAAGGGTACAAATTTGAAAGGAGGAGACATAGACATTTTCATAGTTTTTCCCCAGAGTTTCACGAGGGATGAAATTGTAAAACATGGTCTTGAAATTGGTCACATGGTCCTGCCTGATGCGAAGGAAAAATATGCTGAGCATCCGTATGTTTTTGGTTATCTGGAAGGACACAAGATTGACATCGTTCCATGCTACAGGATAAAGTTGGGTGACAGGGTGAAGAGTGCAGTTGATCGCAGTCCGCTCCATACAAGGTGGGTTATTGAAAATATAGACGATGCAAAGAGGAAATGGGTTGTCCTTCTGAAGGTGATGCTCAAGTCACTCGGTCTTTATGGATCCGAAATATATCGATCCGGTTTTTCAGGTTATGTTTGCGAGTTGCTTGTCATCCGGTTTGGAAACCTGGAAAATGTACTGGATTTTTTTGCGTCATCAAACAGGAGTCTCGCAGTATCTTTTGGAAATAACAATGTGAAGGATGAATCTCCCCTTATCGTTGTGGATCCGGTTGATCCTTCAAGGAATGCAGCCGCAGCAGTTAGCATGGAAAACCTGTCGCGGCTCAGGGTACTCAGCAGGGAATATCTTATAGAAAAAAGCGAACGTTATTTCAGCTGGCAGGGGACTGAAAATATAAGAAGTCCTGAAAGAGGGACAGCGTACAGGATAATATCGTTGCCAAAACCAGACCTTATGGATGACATCCTGATCCCTCAGGTGCAGAAGATGAGGAAGGTCATTTTTTCTATGTCCGAAGCAGGCGGCTTTCATCCTATCGATACTGAGATTCTTGTTACAGATCGGATTAATATTCTTATTGAACTTGAAACCTGTCTAAGACCGGGAGTTATCAGGCATTACGGGCCTCCGGCATATTCGACCCAGACTCATAACTTTCTTGAAATGTGGAAGGATCGGGAAAAACTGAGAGGACCTTTCATCATTGGTGATAGAATTGCTGTTGAAATTAAACAGGAGCGGGATTTCGAATCATATATTATATCCGCAATTAAGGAAAAGGATATCGGTGCGCATCTGAACAGGCTGAAGGAAGAGATCAGGATCACAAACCCTGGTAAATCTGCAGGTAAACTGAAAATAGTAAGTAAGTACCTTGGGAGGACGGTATTTAACGATTAGCCACCCGAAAATATCTCGAGGCACTTTATCTCATCTTCAGGCCCGATCATTTCATCCGATGTGACAGGCCTGCCATTTTTAAGGAAAACGACAGATGCTTCCCTGACGCCAATCATTGTGGCCGCCTCTTTGATTGTCATAGGTCTCTCTATGTTTAAAGTCCGCCTGTCCCTTCCAATAAAATATATCATTTTCTCACAGCCCCGGGCAGATTTGAACTGCCGTCAACGGATCCAAAGTCCGGTATGCTTGGCCACTACACTACGGGGCTTTAAACCGCTATTCCAACTGGGTAAATAAAATGAATCACTTTCTCTGTACAGATGAAAGGAGCGAATCGCTATCTATGATGTATGTAGAACTCCCATCGGTCTGGCTTGCACATTCGATTGATCCATAAGAAACACTTTTTTCCTTAAGCATACCTGAAACCGAATTTAAAGCCAGATCTGGACGGTTATTTTCCCTGCTCAGGTGTGTCAGTATAATCCTTGTGGATGGTTTGCATATCCTTGACAGTGCCTCTGCAGACTGTAAATTCGATATGTGCCCCTGATTTCCGGATATCCTTCTCTTAAGCCTTTCATCATACCTCCCTGTAAGAAGCATATCCATGTCATGATTGGCCTCAATTGCAATAATGTCAGAATGCCTGGAAGCTTCAATCAGGTCCTCGCTGACATACCCAAGATCTGAGATAACCGATATTTTTGCTTTCCCGGATCGTATTACATAAGCAACCGGGTCAGCAGCATCATGTGATACCCCAATAGCGTTGAATTCAAAATTCCCAATAACAGCCTTGTTAGAGATAGAATAACTTTCATCCAGGCCCAGCGATATCAATGTCTTTTTCCTGGAATAGATATCCACCGGCAACTGCCTCGACAGAACCTGTATACCGGATGCGTGATCAGAATGTTCATGCGTGATAAAGAGATTCAAGCTAGAAGGAAAAAATTTCTCTTCCTGAAATCTGCTCTTATATCTTCTGAATGAAATACCGAAGTCAATGAGGGTGTAAGTATCTTCATCGTGTATCAGGGTTGAATTACCCTGACTGCCACTCGCAATCACTGTAAAAA
>JAJZOT010000286.1 GCA_021847855.1 Thermoplasmata archaeon
TAGAAGGTGGTTCTGCAATAAGTATACCATTCAGGTGGATAAAGGCAGTCGGGGAAATTATACTCCTGAAGAAGTTCCCCCAGATGGTGAAGGTCCCACAGACAAAGGATCACATTTAGTTCAAGAATCATTCATTATAGTTTTATTGTTTTGTTCGTTTCAACCGGTTCTTGATTTACCGGAAACGTGCAAATCATCATCAATTGATCTATTTATGCAGGAAGTAACCGGTTCCCTTTTCGCCTTCCACATTGACATAGCCGTATCTCTCAAATTGTGCTATTCCTCTGTATGAAGATATAAGAGGTTCAGAAATCCCTTTATCTGTGGTTCCGTCAGGTCTGAAAATAATGAATTTCAATGATCCCTGTGGTGCCCAGTGTATTATCTTAAGTTTCTCCTTGCCTGGTTTAATGGATAATACTTTTCCAGTGTTGCCGATTTTCTGGACATCGCACAGGTCTTTGAGTCTTATGCTTTTACCATCATCAAGATTATTCCAGTCTGCAGGGTCTACAAAAATGGATGCGTTGCTTCCAATCTCGTATTCCCTGAATCCGGTGTCCGGAATGCCGGGATGGTAGGGAATTTTAGATATCAGTGCAGTTTCATTATTCAACCTTATTTCCATCGGGTTCTTGACAAAAAAGAACCTACTGGCATTTTTGTCCACAATCTCCCTGTTCATCGAGTTGAATATGTCCCAGGAGAACTCAGCATCTATCTCCTTCATTCCTGATTCAATCCAGTAACGCCTGAAGGTCTCAGGGGCATAACCTCTTTTCTTCAGTGCCATAAGTGTACCAAGCCTTACGTCATCCCACCCTGAATATTCCCCGTTTACAATTCCTTTCTTTATTATGGATGTCTTGAGAACGGTGTCCGGTATGTTTATGAGACCGTAATGATAATATTCTGGCAGAGTCCAGTCATTGTAATCAAAGATGTATTTCTGTTTCTCTGTGTTGTTCAGGTGATCCTTGCCTCTTATGACATGTGTGAGTCCAAGAAGGTGATCATCCACAGCCACACTGAAGTTCATCATGGGATAAAATCTGTATTTTAGTCCTGTTCTTGGGTGGGGTGTGTCAACTATCCGGAATGCTATCCAGTCCCTTATTGATGGATTTGGGTGATTCAAATCAGTCTTTATCACAAGAGTGGCGTTTCCTCTGTTAAATCCACCCCGAATGATCTTTTCAAAGGATTCCATGTTTTCCACGGGCGACGAATCTCTATGTGGGCATGCTTCGGATTTTAGTTTCAGTTTTCTGAATTCTTCCTGTTTGCAGAAACAGATATACGCATGACCTGAATTTATAAGTTTTCTTGCCTCATCATAGTAGATATCCATCCGCTCTGACTGTATCACGACCTGGGTAACATTTACTCCAAGCCACTGCAGGTCCATTGGAATCTGGTCATAAGCTATGGGATCTATATTTTCCGGATTTGTGTCTTCTATACGGAGTACCAGATCTCCACCGTATCTCTTAACATATTCATCATTCAGGATTGACATCCTGGAATGCCCCAGATGAAGAGGTCCGGATGGTGAGGGTGCCATCCTCATCACGACATGTTTTCCCACATTTCTAAGATCCGGAAGTCTATGTTCCTGTTTTTTTGTCACCCTGACCATGAATTCAGGAAATTCTTTTTCAACAATCGAAATGATCTTCTCATTTCCAAGAGAATTTACCTCACTAACAACTGCCGATACCTGTTTCGAAATCTCGGATGCCTGTTTCCTCACTTCAGGAAAGGTACCAAGTATCTTGCTTATTACGGACCCAACTTCTGCTTTTCCATCGTGGTCATAGGCATTTTTTATAGCAATCTTTCTGATCTCCGCTTCAGTAAGCACTGTGGATCACCCTGAACTCAAACATTTTTCTTTTGAGATCTTCAAGTCCATCTCCAGTCATGGTTGATACTGCTATTTCCTCCTTTTTTTCCGGGCCAAGATCGCTCTTTGTCTGTACCCTCACTACTGGCTTCCTGAAGGTTCTCACAATTTCGTCATAAAGTATTTCCTGGTCCTGGACCGAATAACCTGAACTTTCTGAGTAGTCGAATAAAAACATGATAACCCCGTCAATATGTTTCAGTGCCATGATTGCTTTTATCTCCATCTCGTTTCTCTCCTCCATGGGCCGGTCAAGTATCCCCGGAGTATCAACAAGCTGGAATCTCTCATTGTCCATGTCAAGCACTCCAACGTGTATTGACTGGGTCGTGAAGGGGTACTGTGCAACTTTAGGGGTGGTGTTTGTTATTGACCTTATGAGGGAACTTTTTCCAACATTTGGCATTCCAGAAATTATAAATGTAAGGACTCTTGTGTCAATGGTGGGAATTCTCGACATGTAATCTCTGCATTCCCTGAGGAATTCAAGATCTTTTTTAAGGTCGTTAATCAGGGAGGAAAACCTTCCGTAGAAAGATCTCATTATACGGTTAAGATCTTCGGCCTTCTGGGCTCCTTTTGCCTTTCTGATATACATAGTAGAGAACTTCACAATATTTATTGAAGTTTCACTCATTTTATAGAGGCTGATTTTATAATGGTCAATATCAAAAAGAAGGTCCAGCAGATCTCGGTAAAATGGATGAACATCTTCAATCTTTGGAAACTTCTTAACAAGTTTGTCAAGATGTCCGCAGGATATGCTCTCAATGGTCGAAATCCTGTCTATTATCTCCTTGCGAATCTTTTCCTCAACCCTGAGCTGGTAGGGCTCCTCAATTTTGGATGCTCTAGAAAAACATTTATCTATAATTTCCTGACTCATAAGTACGGTTGGTATTCGGTTAAACATTGTAAATCAGCCTGAATTTGTAATTATTGCTCGTGAATTGCGCCCGTGATTTTTTCCATAACGTCATCGGGAATCTCCTTGAACCCGTGCGCGTATTTATGGTGCATCTTAATTTTCGGAAGAATATCCTTCTCGGTTGCTGCATTTGTTTCGAAACTGCACTGGTAACCAATATCCGAGCATTTAAAGTAGAATCTTGACATGATGGACAATGTTTGCCTGACTTAAAAAGCTATTGCACCATAATATAGAGTAAAATTCCGTCAGTTTCTAAAAGAAAATGGGCATACGCATAGGTGATATGGGTCAGTTCATTTCTGGAATTTTTACGATCATCTCAGCAAGAAAGCTCCGATCTTTAGAGAGGAGATGAATTGCGAAGCAATTATATTGTTTCATGAGATGGGAAAACAGAAGTAAATCCATTGGATAAGTCCTGAAAAATGGCATGATGGCGATTGCTTCTATGAAATCCTCTGTAAGAGGTTGGGAACGTCCCTGTGCTCCGGCC
>JAJZOT010000016.1 GCA_021847855.1 Thermoplasmata archaeon
GCTTGAAAATCTTGGAATTAGGACAATACTGCTATTCGGGATACCAAAGGAAAAGGATTCAACAGGTTCCTCCTCTTTTGACCCTAACGGTGTGGTTCAGAAAGCCCTGAAGATTTGCGATGAAACTTCCAGACTGACAAGCATTGCTGATCTTTGCCTCTGCGAATATACCGATCACGGTCATTGCGGGTTGATGGTAAACGGCAGGGTGGATAATGACTCAACACTGGAAGTCTACGGTAAGATAGCAATCTCATATGCAGAGGCGGGTGCAGACATCGTCGCACCTAGCGGAATGATGGACGGCCAGGTTTCAGCAATCAGATCTGCACTTGATACTGGTAATTTCAGGGAAACCTTAATAATGTCATATTCTTCAAAATTTGCCTCAACTTTATATGGACCTTTCAGGGATGCTGCCGGATCCTCGCCGAAGTTTGGAGATAGAAAAGGATATCAGATGGATTATAGGAATTACAGGCAATCGCTAAAGGAAGTAGAACTAGACGAACAGGAGGGGGCAGACATATTGATGGTAAAACCCTCACTGTTTTATCTGGATATAGTTACAAAAGTTAGGGAAAGAACAAACCTGCCGCTAGCTGTCTACAGCGTAAGTGCCGAATATACCATGATAAAGAATGCGGTGGACATGGGCCTTGTTCAGAAGGAAATAATAGAGGAGTCTCTGGTGGCACCGTTCCGGGCAGGAGCAGATCTTCTTATAACATATTTTGCTGAATCATATGCAAATGAATTTTGAGTTTATATTACAATAAGGAAGGAAATTTTTGATTGCAGTAAAGAGATTTAGAATAAACCTAATCCTGCGTATTTCAAAATAATTATCTATCTGATACGTATATTGAAAATGGTGATTTAAAATGCCAGTATATCTTGGAATGAAAGCGCCAGACTTTACGGTGAACACAACTAAAGGACCACTTGTTTTTTCCTCCTTAAAAGGAAAATGGGTACTTCTATTCTCACATCCAGCAGACTTTACTCCTGTCTGCACAACTGAGTTTTTGGCCTTTACCGAAAGATATGAAGATTTTAAAAAATTAGGTGTTGAACTCATTGGACTTAGCGTTGACAGCATATACAGCCATATAGCATGGCTAAGAGACATAAATGAACACTATGGTGTCAATGTCCCATTTCCGGTTATCGCTGATATAGAAAAAGAAGTCGCAAAGGCTTATAACCTATATGACGAAAAATCAGGTGTAACTGTCAGGGGCGTATTCATAATAGATCCAAATCAGGTTGTCAGGTGGATGATATATTATCCAGCGGAAACCGGCAGAAATATGGATGAAATACTTAGGGTTGTAAAAGCTCTTCAGTTCAACTGGGATAAAAAACTCGCGACACCGGCGAACTGGAAACCTGGGGAAGCAGGGATTGCCGCTGCACCTCTTACTCTTGAAGATAGTTTACAGAGAGACAAGGAAGGGGCTGAGCGCTGGTACCTGAAAAGAGTCAAACAATAAAAGGCACTCTAGATGACAGAGTGCATAATGTACAACATTGTACTTGGGGATTTTCATCCCTCTACTATCTGCGTTGAAAGATCAAAATTTAATGATTCACTGAAGGATATCATATCTCTAACGGATGTTGAAACCTCAACTGAGAGTCTTCAGGAGTACATTTCAAATTATGCCCGTACTGATGAGATCAAGCCGGACGATAAGACAATTGGATTTGTGGTTTTCAATTTACAGAAGAAAGTTCTCTCAATCTCCCTCGCTGCCATCGATTTGGAGATGAGCGCAGTTATTTCCTCCTTAAAAGATCAAATTCAGGAATTTGGATTCAAGGTCGAACTTGATCTGCCATAATAATTTATTATAAGACTATATTCGAAAACCAGGGTAATTTCAGGATTTAGATCGCATTATTACATATATTTTTGCAAACATTTGCTTCCTCTCATCATTATTATTATTTAGGAAATGATTAAATACTGAGTCATTATGCATCTGAAGTGGATTGTGTGAAACAATTTCTTAAATCTACACGGAAATACGTCCCTGTGTTCGTTGTTTTGATGTTTTTATTTTCAGGGTTTTATATTGTTGCTAATCTCAGCCAGCCCGGCAATACTGCAAATATATCACCTATAAACACCCCTTATGTGTCTTCTTCAAACTATGCAGTAACTTTTACAGAAACCGGATTGCCCAGCGGAATGAGCTGGGGAGTTCAGGTTGGTTCTTTCTATGTAAGCGGAAACACTTCATCTTTGTCAATTCAACTGCCCGACGGTTCTTACAGCTATTACGTCTTTGAGTCAGGTATTTCAGATTACCTGTATTCCGGATCAATATTGGTTTCTGGTAATGCAGTAAGCGAAAATTTTATTTTTTACAAGGTCAGCCTGCAAACTGACGTTGGCCCTGGCTCGGAATTATATATCCAAATTACAAATTCAACAGGTCTATCTATAACCTCTGTCATTACAAATGGTGAGAACCTCTACTTACCAAACGGAAACTATTCTTATTCCCTCGGTATTTGCAACATTACTGATACTCGTTGTTATCTGGCAGGGAGCGGTTATTTTTTAGTCAACTATTCCGGTTTAACAAAAACATTTGCTTTTGACAGAATCTTATTTTCAACTTCCGGCCTACCTGTGGGTGTAAACGCTTCATGGGAGGTCTGCCTCTATAATGCTACAAATGAAATAAGGGCATCTTTGAGTACATATAACTCGTCTCTTTCATTTTACCTGCCCTCTGGGAATTATTCATACATTGCGAGCGTAAATGAAGCGGACTTCTATAGATCAGGTTATACTTACTTCTCCAGGGGTCATGTTAACACCTCGATCAGTTCAGTTGTTCCAAAATTTATCTTTAAAAATGTTGTGTTCACTTCTACTGACTTGCCATATGGTTCGTACTGGGGTATTAGTTTATACAACTTTTCCAATGGAACGTATTTTACTTTCCAGGTCAATTCTTCACTTTCAAAAATATCGGCATATCTTCCGTCAGGTTCATATCAGTATGAGAGCGCATTATTTTCTCCTTCGGATCTAAATTATCCATCCTATCAGAATTTTAGTTCCGTTGACCTCAATGCTTCCGGAAATACAGTCAAGACGGTTTCCTTCCATGGGGTTTATAATTTAACGTTCAATGCAAGTGGTTTACCTAGTGGGCAAAACTATAAGATAATTCTGAATCAACTTCCTTCTTTATATCTGTCGTCCTCTCACTCCATGAGTATATTTGTTCCGAACGGAAATTATACCTATACAGTTAGCAATAGCCAGGCGTCATTTTCCCCTACCTTTAGGGTCGATATAAATAACCAGTCTGCTGTTGTCAATCTTGTCTTCTATCCGCTTGAATTTAAGGTTAGCGGACCGCCTTCATATTTCTGTTGGGAGTCGGAGCTTTTCAATACTTCAAACTCTGTTCTCATTGGTTCTTCATTGACGGTTTTTAATAATTACACATATTACCTTCTTCCTGGAAATTATTCTTATAGATTTTCTGCATCGATAGACCAAACCTCAAGTTATCCGACAAATGACCTTATTAATGCAACCACTCCTGGAAAAGTATCAATTACTGATGGCCCCTACATACAGGATGTTTCATTTAACCCGGTTCCTGGATATTATTATCTTGCTTTGGATTTGGAATTTTCAAATTCGGCGTTCGTTTATTCTCTTTCACTGACAAATAGGAGTGGTTATTTTGATAGTCATTATGATTTTTATATTTATTCGTCTGTAAATACAATAACTTTCATAGTACAAAATGGAACCTATAGTTACTATTTGTCTACTTATTACAGTAATCACTATACAACTTTTTCAGGAAATATAGGTATAAATGGAATTACCAAAGTTAAAGTAATTAATTTCAACAGCCTGCTGAGCGCCTTTAATATTCATTTCCAGGAAACGGGGTTGCCGCATGGTGACAGATGGAGTGTCACTATCGACAATATATCACACAATTCCACATCTGATTCGATAAATTTTGCCTTCAGCTATCCGCTTCCACTTTCCCAGAATTATCTTTCTTTCGTTGTAGTTGGACCTTCTGGCTTTTCGCCTTCTCCAGAACATGGATGCATAAATGTCAATTATGGATCAGGGATTAACCTGAATGTATCATTCTCGAATTCCATAAATCCCCTGGGGCATGTGAGTTCCACAATACTGAGCAATACTAATAGTGTTATGAATGGTATTTTTTATACTGACTGTAATTGTTATTGCAATCCAAACACCGGCGGAGTATATGTCATGACTACTGACCCAGGTAATAATCTGGTATACTTTGTATCCTATCATAATAGGAATGAAATTTTATCACTTAATATATCATCTGAAGTTGTGAGACCAGTAGAACAGATAGGTTGCTGTCTTAATTCTTTGGCGTATGATTCACAAAACGGCATGCTATATTTCGATGCTGGTTACATTATCGGCGAAATATCCACATCCAGCAATAATCTCATTCTTCAGCAATCAAAGTTATCATTCTATACAAATGATCTCTTATACAACCCGTTAACTAATTTGCTGTATACATCTTCACCAGCCAACGGCAACATTAGCATATTCAACGCCACGACATTAAAGATAACTGATTCTTTGAAAGCTTCAACAACTCCGAACACTGGCGCCGTAGAAAGCATGACGTATAATCCTGAAACCGGAGACTTAATGATGAATTATTTAGATTCGTGCAGTTTAGGTGTTCTAAATACTAATAATAATTCCCTGTCATCCGTCAAACTGAATTTCTATCCTACTTCTATAACCTATGACACATCAACCAATACGGTAGATGTTTTTGGCGTCAATTGTTCCGGCCATTCATTCACTGGTGTTTTTGAGTCCCTCAATGACAGAAATTATTCGGTGATAAAGTTAGAAGATATACCGCAAATAGTCACTTCCTCTTATTTCGACTCTAACAATGGGTATCTTTACCTGGCCGGATATAATTCCACAAGTTATCTATATGATTACGGAAACGTGATGGTGATGAATGGACAGAACTATTCTTTATTGGGCACAATCACAGTTGCTTTAGATCCCACTGACATCATCTATGTTCCGGGCCATGATGTTCTTATTGTGTCCTCAGGATTATATGGGATATTATCTGTTGTTGAACTGCCGGGCCACACCTCGAGCAATATTGCTTTCATAATTATTCTTGGATCGATCGTTGCTGCGATCGTCATCGTCGGTTCTGTGACCGCTCTCATAATTTCAAGACGATCAAAACTGAAATCTGCCAAATGATAGTATTCTGAATAAAATGCAAGGCGAAAGTATTTTTATTTTCTATAATTTGCTTTATTTATTCCGCAAAATGAGCATTATTTATCCTCAATTAAATGCTGTCTTTAAAACTTAAATACTACTGTTTGATTAGTTAAACATGTTTGATTCACCAATCGAGTGGGCAATAATTGTTCTTGTGATTCTGGTCCTTTTTGGTACGAAAAAACTGCCGGAATTTGCCAGAAACATCGGAAGGGCCACAGGCGAGTTCACCCGGGGGAAAATGGACGTAGAGCGTGAGCTTAGGGCCTCAGCCTCTGCTTCGGCATCATCATCAAATAAAAACGTTGCTGATGCAGCGAAGGCGCTTGGTATAGACACAGCAAATAAGGATGATGCGACGCTTAAAAATGAGATAGCAGAAAAACTCAAGACATCTTAATGGAATATGAAGGTTACCTTAACCTCTTTCTCTCACATCTTGACGAGCTCAGACTGAGGTTATTGAGGGTTCTCAAGGTTTTTTTTATTTTTTTTGCAATTTTCCTGATTTTTGACCTGAGGACAGTATCCTTCCTTGGTTTTAATTTTCCATTCTTATATCCGGATTTTTTTCATAATATTGGAGCTCAATTTTTCACTGCTATCGAACATCACGTTCTTACAAAAGGTTATGTTACAATAACACTGAATCCAACGGATGGTGTGGTTGCAGATTTTTACAGTGCCATGTTTCTGAGTTTTGCCATGACACTGCCGTTAACAATTGACCAGATCGGGAAATTTGTCTCTCCAGGATTGAAAACAAATGAATCGCAGGCACTGAGATCCGTTGTGGTACCGGGTTCACTGCTCTTCATCTTGGGTTCATTTGTGGGGATATATTTCTTCTTGCCAGATCTTTTCAGGATCTTCTACCTTTATGATGTAGGGCTTGGAGCAGTGCCAGATCTAAGCATCAGTAAGCTTGTCTCGTTCATTTTTATTTATACGCTTATTTTTGGTCTTTCATTCGAGGTTCCAGTCTTCATGGTGATGTTAAGCAGGTTCGGAGTCATCACAGCATCATACTGGAAAGAAAAATGGAGATATGCTGTTGTCGGCGCATTGCTTTTCGGCCTGATCCTGTCACCCGGTGTGACCGGATTCACTATGATGGCTATGGCCATTCCCATGATACTCCTGTATTTCGCTGGCATCTATTTTGCCAGGAAGGCAGAATTAAAATACAGCACGGAAAAAGAAACGGTTGTGGATGCCTGATCAATACATTGTAAGATTAAATTTCTCGTCCGCTTCTTCATAGGTTTTCCTGTCCCGGATGCTTAGAAGTCTCGAGATTCGTTCCATATGATCAGTATCAGATCTGTCATATTGTTCTCTTCCAAGGGCAAGCCTGGATAAATTCTCGTCAAAATATACCCATTCCCCGTGTTTTCTCAGACAGTGAACACACTCTGCTGCTTCATCTTCATCTTTATCCGCGTGAATAAAGCATTCCTTATAACTCATAGATCAGAACACCTCTTTGCATTGAATTCAGGAAATTTTATGCTGTACCGGTCTATCATGATTCTAAGAAAGTAAACGAGGTTTTCCAGATACTCAGATGCTTCGTCCGGGCCAACCTGAGGAAAGCCCGCTTTTCCGAACTGTTCGGCAAATCCAAGGATCGAGTCGCATTTCTCTTTACCTTTGAGTATGTCATCAATTCTACGTAGCAGGTTAAGAGCTGCTTCGTATTTCTGTTTCTTTGTAATGGCGAAAGCGGTTGAATAGGTGAGGATCTTTCTACCTATCCTAGATTCTGCATCATCGATTTCACCAAACATCAATGCGCTCCTTATAATTTCCAAATCTGTGATCACATTCATTTTAACCACCAAACAGTCCGCTTGCCATTGGCAGAAGTGATTGGAAAATGCTGAAATAGAAGAAAATGGCCACTACTATAACAGCTGAAAAGTAAACCGGAATCTTGACGCTGGCCGGTGTCTGGAATTTATTATCATCTGGACTGCCTGAGTACATTATTATCATCACACGGAAGTAATAGAAGACGGAAATTGCGCTGTTCAGGATGGCAACAACCGCGAGCCACCATAATCCTCCCTGCACCAGGGAAAGAAACAGGTAGAATTTGGCAAAAAATCCTCCAGTGAGAGGTATTCCAGCCAGTGCCAGAAGCAGGATTGAGAAGGAGAGAGCAATACCCGGTGACTTCTTTGACATACCAGATAGATCGTCTATCTTGGGAGATGTTCCCTTTATAGAATTCATGGTCAGGAATGCTCCACCCTTCATGAAAATGTAAACAAGAGAATACAGCATTCCGGCAGCAACTGCATAGTTCGTTGCAGGGCCATCGGAGGTATAACCTGCAACTGCGAATACAAGTATAAGGTATCCTGCCTGCGCAACGCTGGAATATGCAAGCAGCTTTTTCAGATTCGTCTGTGACAGGGCTGATATATTGGCATACGTCATTGTTGCAACTGCAAGTATGGCGAAGAAACCGTAAACGTAGCCACTCATTCCGGAGAAACCGACAATGAAAACCTTTAACATGATCATAAAAGCAACCAGTTTGCTTCCCGTGGACAGAAAAGCAGAGACAGAGTTTTCAGTCCCGTCGTATGTATCAATTGCCCATTGATGCATAGGAAATATTGCAAGCTTGAATCCAAATCCTATGATAAGGAGACCGAGTGCTATAAGCATGTCTGGAGAGGAAGATATGTGTTCGAGAGATGAAAGGTCAAATGTTCCCGTCGAAAGAAAGAAATAGGACAACCCGAGGATAATGAAAGCTGTAGCTACGGTCCCGGTGAAGAAATATTTCGTGGCGGATTCAAGGGTGCGCTTTGTCTTGTGATAACCAGCTATTACGTATGTTCCGATGCTAACAGCCTCGAAGCTTATGAAAAGTGTAATGAGGTTATAGCTGAATGCAGCAACTACCATTCCGACGGTCACAAAAAGCAGCATAGCGTAGAATATTTCGCTCCTGTTTCCTATATTCCTGAGTGCCGGATAGGTTATGAAAGCAGATGAGACAACGAATAGCAGGGCGAAATATACAGTAAAATCGTTGAACACAAAATAATCTGATAGATTGACATTATGCGGCAGATACAGTATCAGAAAGAATGAAAGAATAAATGCGGCAAATGCAACGGAAGCATAGATCACGGATTTAGCCCTGAGGATGCCAAGGGCCAATATTATAAAGCCAGCAGCGCCAAGCACGAATAAGGGATAATAGGTTTCAAGTGAATACAGTGTTATCATAGAATTCCTCCGGCATAAGCCTCAATCGGACCATAGAATAATGTGGGGAATATCCCCAGTATGAGTATAATTATGAATATGATTAGTAGAATTGCAAGTGCTGGACCACTTATGTCAGATATCTTTCCAAGTCTTTCATTGTATGGTCCGTAAAGTGCCTTTTGCGCAGCCCATATGTGATATGATGCGGTAATCAGCATTCCAAATACAAGCAAAAATATCCAGTATCCAATTGTCTGGAATGATCCCACCAAGATTGAGAATTCACCAACGAAACCTGCGAGGCCCGGAAGACCGAGTGATGCAAGAAGTCCCCCCAGCATAAGTGTTGATAGGAACGGTGCTTCCCTGTAGATTCCACCAAGGGATGGTATCCTTTCACTTCCTGTCTTCTGGTAAATGAAATAGATTGAACCAAATAAAAGAAGCATGATTATGCCATGGGTTGCAACCTGAAACATGCCACCAGAAGCTGAAATCAGAGCATTCTGGAACCCTGGATCTATCAGGGATGCACCGAATGCGATTGTGACAAAACCCATGGAAGCAGCACTCGCATATGCCATCATTCTTTTAAGGGACTGCTGAAACATGGCGGTCAGGGCAAAATATGATATACTGATCAGCCCCAGTGCAATTATTATGGCAAGCCCCGTGTATCCTATTAGATTTGCAAATGGGAAAATTATACCAAAAAGACCGTATCCACCCATCGCTGAAAGAGCCCCTGCAAGTATAATCGTAGTCGGGTATGGTGCCACCTCGTAACTATCCGCGACCCAGGCATGGACAGGAAAAGATGGAAGTTTTACAAGGAACGAAATAACAAAACCGAACAGGATAAAGAACCTTGATATTGAAGGTAAGAAAGATACAAACTTAGCTGAAGTCATGGCAGCAAGGAGAGGCGTCATCTGAAGGGTGAGCACATGATAATAGAGATCGTAATATGAATAAAGTGCAAATATAGAAAGCAGCATAAAGATGGATCCTATGTGAGTGTAAACAAAGAATTTCAGTGAAACAGGCTCCTTCCGGTTACCGCCAAACCTGCCTATCATGAAATATACTGGAACAAGAACGAGTTCCCAGAAGATGTAGAAAAAGATGAAATTCCTGGAGATAAGGAGACCAATCATCCCTGATTCTGTCAGGAGGATAAGCATCATCATATTTTTGCCAAATTTCTCCTCATCGGTCAGGAATGAAGCAGCAGCAAAGATTATGCCCGTGAGTATCAACAGCGTGTCAGAAAATCCGGAAACACCGATGGAGAAATATATGCCAGCTGATTTCGATAACGCAATGTTTGATACTGAGAGAAAACCGCCAGTATAGCCTGAAGCAAACCTGAAAATGCTGTAAAGTCCTATTGCAATTGCTGTTACTGATGTGGAGATCTTAGTAAAATAGCCGCTTCCCTTTTTTAATAGAAACGCTATCAGCGAAGAGAGCAGGACCCATAGAAAGATGTAAAGTACTATCATATAGCACCGCCGATTATTTCAACGATCAGAAACACAATCGCTGCCACTATTATCATGAGAATGAAATAGTTTTCAACTACTCCAGACTGTATTTTTCTCAAAATGGAACCAAACCTCGAAATGCCGGTTCCAGCCTTCTCGTTTGCTGTGTTATATCTTGCCTCAAAACCTGAGAAAGATGCTGAAAGCGGCAGTATAGCACGGACCGCAATCAGGTTTGTAAATAATTTGTCAATGTAGTACTTCTCTTTAATTACATGATATGCACGGCTCCTGCTCCTGTCAAGGTATTTCCATCTGTCACCAGTGCCAACATAAATACCTAACAGGACACCTATTGCTATTAGAACGTAGACAAGGGATTCCTCTGCTAAAGGTGCAGTGAAAGATGTGTAGCCCGGATATATATAAGAATAGAAATCACCCTGGAATATTCCAAAGATCAATGCAAGTATAGCAAGCGGTATCATAGGTAGAATGGCCCACAATGGTGGATCTTTTGCATGTTCTGCCAGGTAAGACCTTGATTTTCCAAGGGCCACCATTGAAAACATCCTGAATGTGTAAAAGGCAGTGAAGAATTCGCCGAAAGCAAGGAAAATCCATGGAAATATATCCTGTATTTTATAACCTGATAATACATAATAATTCCATGAAGCGTCTACTATCTCCCCCTTGGAGAAAAACGCGGCAGTTGGAGGGATCCCTGCAAGTGTAATTGCACCTATGAACATCAATGTTACAGCCCACGGCATCTTTCTCCACAAACCGCCCATTTTTCTAATATCTCTCAGGTCAAGAAGGGCTATTAGAATGGCACCTGCCGACAGGAAAAGAAGGGCCTTGAAGAATGCATGTACAACGAGCTGATATATCCCAAAGGGAACTCCCGAATAACCGATTATGCCTGCGATACCAATTGCTGCCATCATGTAACCTATCTGACTTATCGTAGAATAAGCGAGCACCCTCTTGATGTCATTCATCACCCAGGCAAGCGTCCCGGAATAAATCGCAGTGAATGCTCCAATTATTGCGACTACGTAAAGCGAATAATAAGCTGAGAATTCAAATAATGGAAATACCCTCGCCACAAGGTAAACACCAGCTGTTACCATGGTTGCTGCATGTATTAAGGCCGAGACCGTTGTCGGACCTTCCATAGCATCTGGAATCCATACGTGGAGAGGAAACTGGGCAGACTTCCCAACTGCACCTCCAAAAATAAGGATCGTAATGAGAGCAAGTTTGTCTGAGCCTATGTAAGTTGCAACAGCAGACGCATTCTGTATCAGGTAAGGTATACTGAGTGGATCTCTTCCAGGTAGAGCTCCAGAAAGGGATGTGTAGAGAATTGCCAGGCCTATAAGCAAGGACATATCCCCAACTCTTGTAACTATGAATGCCTTCTTCGCTGCAGATGCTGCATTAGGCTTGAAGTACCAGAAGCCGATAAGCAGATAGGAACAGAGACCAACCAGCTCCCAGAACAGGAAAAGAATAACCAGATTGGATGCAAGTATCAACCCGAGCATTCCGCTTGTGAAAAGAGCAGTCTCAGCAAAATACACATGTTTATTCGGATCTTTTCCCATATAATAAGTTGCAAACAGGTGAATCATTAATGAGACAAATGAGACCATTATGACCATTACAAGGGCCAGATGATCAATATAGATACCATATCTCAGGTTTGCGAACCATGAATATGACTGGTATATTGTCCCATTCCCGATCGTAAAATAAACATAAGCTGACAGGGCAAGTGAAATAGCTATTGATGTTGAAGCAATCGCCCCCGCCAGCACCTTCCTGCTTCTGCCTGCAGCTAATGCTATAGGAGATGCAATCAGTGGTGCCAGAAATATAAACCAACCTGCGAAATACATGATGTTAACCCTTTATCTCACTCAATAGTGGAATATCGACCTTACCGAA
>JAJZOT010000287.1 GCA_021847855.1 Thermoplasmata archaeon
GCATGTTTGTCTCATACAGCAAAAAGAAGAAAACTGCAAAGAATGATGAAATTGGCAATGTGACTGAAAGTAGATCTTGAATCATGTTTCATTATGTATCCTTCTTCCGAAAATAAATACCATCAGAGATATGATGATTCCTATTCCAGAGATTATTCCCCAGAATGTTAAAATGGAATCTGAAAACCTGCCCAGAAGAAATGTTCCCATCAGGGGTGCAAACGGTACAGTAAAACCAACTATCACCTGAAACGCCCCAAAATACTGGCCACGCTTATCTGACGGTGCTAATTTACCAATCATGCTGTATGCAACAGGACTTATGATATTTTCACCCATTGTTATAAAGAAAACGTCAAGCAGCAGGTATACTGTACTTGAGAAAAAAGCCAGTGAAAGAAAACTGAAAGCATAAACTGCGCCACCGATTGCTATTCTGGTGTGATCCTTTACATGGCGGAAAAGCCAGTTTATGGGTATCTGCATCGTGACGACGAAAATTCCGTTTAAGCCGTAAAGAATCCCGATGAATCTATTTGTGAGATGATCGAAATTACTCCAGAATAATGTAAGGGTAGTACCCCACTGACCCGTTACAAACCATATCAATGCCAGGATGATACAAAGGATGATGAATCTGTGATCTTTTGATGGAAATGACATGCCCCCCTGGACACCTGCCGGATGGTCCGGTTCCTTTATGTAAATATAGAAGAGGAAGAAATCCAGAAGCGAAATGGCAGCTGGAACCGCAAAAACATAACCATAGTTAAAATATGCAAGGAACCCTCCAAGGGCAGGGCCGACTGAAAAACCGAGATTTGCTGCTATTCTAAGTATGCTGAATGCGTCATTACGCTTTGTTTCCTCTACTATGTCCGTAATCAGTACGTTATCAACTATTCCCTGTATTGTCACAAGAGGTTCAATCGCTATAAACGAGATAATCAGGAGGTAAAGCGATGAATGGGTGAAAGCTGAGTAAGACATAAGGGCGTATGTAAGAATGAGAAGAGGAGGCATAAGAATACCGACCTTCCTTCTCCCTATTCTATCGATCAGATTTCCGCCATAAATGCTTGCCGGTAGAGAAACCATCGCTGTGCCAAAGAACAGCAGGCCTATTTCAAAGTAAGGAATACCCCTGATCAGTGACAGGTATACAGGTATAAAGATCCAGGCGGCAGATCTTCCAAGTGTTCTCACCAGCTGTGTTAATGAAATTACAGATACCGCCCTGTTCGAAAGTAGTTCCCTGTAATTCTTTCCTGAGAAGGTTTCCAAGTGTCAAATCCAGACCTCATTTAAAAGGACTAATTAAGGAGATTGAAAATTATGGAGTGAAATTTAATAGATAAACTTAAATACTATATTTGTCTGACAAACCTCACAATGGTAGAACTGACTGAAAAGACCCTTTTTTCTTTTAAGCGATGGATGTCAAATGAAAGAAAAAGCCAGTTAACTGTCAGACAATACTCATTTTTTGCCTCACTATTCATCGATTTTATTAAGAAAGAGATTAAAGAAATAAACGAGGAAGATATTGAAAGGTTCAAACAGTTCCTTGTAGTTGAAAAAAAATACTCCAAGAGCAGCCAATATCTGTGCATAAAGGCGTTGAGACTTTTATACAAATCATACCATATTCAGCCACCATACAACCTTACATCACCAAAAAGACCTAGAAGCGTGCCTAAATACCTTACTGAGCATGAGACTTCCAGGCTGCTGTCTTTAGCATCGAGAAACCCAAAAACCTTGGCAATAATATCAACACTTGCCTATACCGGGTTAAGGGTCAGCGAACTGTGCTCACTGAATATTGAGGATGTCGACCTAGAAGAGAAGGTAATGAGGGTAAGACATGGCAAGGGGGATAAGGACAGAATAGTAATTATGAGTGATGAGTGTGCTGACTCGATTGAAAAATACATGAAATTTAGGGTAATGATAAGAACAGACAGTGAAGCACTTTTCTTAAGCAGAAAGACGAGCAGATATGATCCTACTTCGATCCAGCGCCTGGTTAAAAAGGTTGCAAAGGAATCGGGAGTGATCAAGAATGTCACTCCGCATGTGCTCAGACATACGTTTGCAACCTCAATCATGAGGAATGGTGCAAATCTTAGATTCATACAGGAAATACTTGGTCATTCAAGCATCTCTACAACTCAAATATATGTGCATCTGGACGACGGCGCAATGCGCCAGATGTACCAGAAACATAAACCTGTATATCGATCAAGATGATCTTTTTATTATATAATCCGACAGCCATGTAAGAAAATCTTTTATATCCTGCCTGCCCGGAGATCTCGCTATATACTTCTTTGAATTTTCCGAGAGTTTCTTTGAAAGATCAATGGAGTAGTCAAGTGAACCGGTTCTTTCAACTATCTTCTTTACCCTTTGGAATTCATCATCGCTGACATTACCGCTTCTTATTGCGCTTGAAAGGAATTCTCTTTCATCAGATGTTCCATTCTCCATGGCTTTAAGGATTAGGAGCGTCTTCTTCCCCTCGTTTATATCGCTCTTGACAGATTTGCCCAAGACAGTTTCATCTCCGAAGAGCCCGAGGAGATCATCATGCAACTGGAAAGCTAATCCAAGAGAATAGCCGTAGCTGCTTAGCATCTGGAGTTTTTCCTTGGTGCCTGAAAGAATGGCGCCCATTCTTAATGGACCTTCTATCGTATACCTGGCAGTTTTCCAGAGGTGCACCCTCATAAGATCCCGGACGGTGAACTTATCATCAAAAAATGAGTTGATATCTATCAACTGACCATGACCTGTTGCCTCGAAGATGTTACTTAACTCCATATCCGCTTGTGTGAGCAAAAGTGGATCAAATCCTGATTTAAGTAGCGCCTGGTGGCAGTAGGAATCTGCCAGATCAGATGCGATTATTGCAATACTTTCTGCATGATGCTTCAGATCATTACTGTTCCTGTAGAGTTTTTCAAGAACCTGCAAATGGAAAGCTGGCTTTCCCCTTCTAAGCATGCTTTGATCCATTATATCATCCTGAATGAGGAAATAAGTCTGGGAGATTTCAGTGCAGATGGATGCATTGTATATCCTTGAATCTGGTTCCATGAATAAGGAATATCCGGAAACCATCAGTATGGGCCTTATTCTTTTGCCGCCGTTCAATGTGAATTCCTTGATCAGGGACGCAACCTGGGTGACAAGTGGATCAATTGATGTTTCAACCTTTTCAGTCAGGAAAGAACTGAGTGATTTCTCGACCTCTAATTTGGTGCGGCCCATGTATTCTGTAAAGTTATGCAACTTAGATCAAGGGAGTATAGTAATGTAA
>JAJZOT010000288.1 GCA_021847855.1 Thermoplasmata archaeon
TTGGGGTTGTAAGCATGATTTATGGGACTGCAATAATCAAGTTTGATGTGTTATATCTCATCTTAGTGCTTCTTTTCGTTCTAGTATCTATTGCGTTTATTTATTGGAGGCTATCGACCATGATCTCAGACCCAACTTCAAAATGAAACTGTCTTTTTGAACTCTTAAGAAGTCATTTCAAATGGAAGTTCGTATGCCTCATAGCTGTGAATTGAAAAACTTGCAGAATAAGTTCTGCTGTAAAAGCTATGTCTTATAATCTGGCAAGGTGGTGGACCAAAATAACAAACTCACGTTGACCACTTTCTCAGATTGTGACCACCTCTTGTCTGTTACATCAACCAGCTCCAAGCATTCTTATTACAAACAGATACGAATGCGTCTTATTTGCCGAGAGCTTTCATTTTATCCGCAATTGAATCAAACAACTTCGTTATCTCCTCAACAGATTTACCCTTTGTCACCGGCATTATTTTATAAAATCAAAATGTACATTTTGTCATGTCTTCAACAGTTGCCTTATATATCAAGGTAAAGAAAACCAGACTGATCCCTGATCTCATCTGGAAGATAACTATTTAAAGATATGTATATTGTCATGTTATGACACTGCCGGTTCCGAGGAACATGTGGGGCCAGTCAGCCGGATAGAAGCTGAACATTGATTCTTTCACTGACGATGAGGTTGCAAGCATACTCAAATTCATCCAGGATAAGAATCAGAACGACAGGAGAAGGTCCGCCAGGCAGAGGATATATTATCTTTTGGTCAAGTTCCTTTACAGGACGGGTGCAAGGATAAATGAGGTCCTTATCCTCAAGCCTTCTGACATCAACCTCACAACGGACACCTTCAGGATCAAGACTCTCAATTTGGGAAAGGACATGAACGTGATACAAAAGGAGAAATTCAGGATGATGAGCATACATCTGGATCTCAGGGACACATACCTGCAGTATCTGCTCGAGTTCAACATTCCCCAGAAGAGTGAAGATCTCATGTTCCAGATGAAGAGGCAGGTAGTCGACTTATATTTCAAGAAGATACAGGACAAATTGGGAATTCGCGTTCATGCACACAAGTTCAGGCACACCTTTGCAGTGAAGGCAATAATTGAAAATTTTCCGCTGAATGTCCTGCAGCAGTGGTTGGGACATTCCTCAATATTCACAACGAGCATCTACACACAGATCACGGGAATGGATACTTCGCAGTTCATGGAGAGGATCAAATGACCCTCATTGAAACAATCTCACTGTTGTTGTCTGCAACAGTCATAATCGTGGCTGGAATTACTGCTTTCATCAATTATCTGAACTATAAGGCCATTACAACGTTCACCTTATACCTAAGAGCCGAGACAAAGTCAGAAACAGTGGATCAAAAGACCCCCTGGCTCAAATTTCCGGACAGGATCAGTCGTACTCTAATTTTGAATGGGGCTTATCTTTCTAATCCTCAAACTATCCCTATAACTGTGAGATGGTTCGATCTAATCTTAGGAAATACAGGACCAGGTGTTGCGAGAAAGGTAACGTGGAAAGTACAATATTCACCCGAGGATAAGAACAGGGATTCCAATGATATGCATTCCCAAGAAAAATTTGATCTCGGTCCGCAGGCTAACGCAATGATAGTCAGCTATATCCCTAGAGATTATTCTTTAGATCGGCAACAGTCATTTTTTTCTTCTCTTACTAAACTTCCTAATCCAACAAGTGGTTTTCCTTGGGTGGTCGAAGTGTGTTATGAAATACCCAGAGTTATTCGAAAGAACTTGAAGGTCCAGGAAGAATACAGCATTTTGGCTGATGGTACTGTTCAGAAGAAAATTTTGGGCAATATCATAAAGAAGAAGTGGTGTGCAGTCTGACCTTCTCAATCAATAGGAATCAATATTGTGACTCTATAACCAAACTTCGCTTGGTTGCTATTCATGTAGCACCATTCAAACCTGTTCAAATTCTGAAAACAAAGCGGAAAGATCGAACAATAAGACTGTCCGATATGATAAAGACCCTTTTTCCTAGATTGTTCCAGGTCCCTTATCCATTGCCTGAACTGCCAGCATTGGACATGAAGCTGAAGAGATTATCGATATTATCGACACGGACCCTAGATGGAAATCCTGTCAATAACAAGACATTCAGGAAGACCTGGGAATCATGGCTTGTGTTATACTATCCCGATAAGGCACTTCAGATCGCGCTGAGCCAGGGGCACACCACCACAACTCAATATGAGCATTACCTGAACACATCTTTCGAGGAAGAAGACCGAAAAGAGATGAGGAAATGGGTGGAGGGATGGATTCAAAAATGAGCTTAACTGTAAATGAACTTATGGTGAAATTTTGTATATCTGTTAACTGTGTATTGACTAATGATCTTTCTTTACTGGAAAATAATGTAAATGAAAGAACAATTTCCAATAAGTTGGCTAGTTATCTTCAAAAAGAGTTCCCGGATTGGAACGTTGATTCCGAATATAACCGAGATAGGAGCAGAATTAAGAAACGTGCAGATGGCTCCCCATTTACTCCAGACATTATTGTTCATAAAAGGGGTACAAAAAGCAATTTAATTATGGTTGAGGTAAAAAAAAGTAATGGCAGGTATAATGATGAGGAAAAAAGACTCAAGGAAGCTACATTGGAAAAATATAATTACAAACTTGGTGTATTTATAACATTTAATGTGTTGAAGAATTCTTGTTTGCCACCATTAATTAAATTCTATTCGAAAGGCAGAGAGATAAAGCAATAGAGTGAGACACTGTCTTCATTGTCTTTAGAACGAGCCAAGGTGAAGTCTGTGCAATTGAAAACTTCACATGAAAGACCAAGTCCGGAATCTGTAATTGTCCTATAACCTTACACTATTAAAAATCTGAATTCTAAACCGTAGTTCATGTATTTTCACAGTCTATTGCGTAAGTTAACTCATTGAAAAACATGGTCCGGTTGTATGATGTTTCCTCCATATATTTATATGGATAATATTCCAAATTTCGTGTAAGTTTCCACCAGGAAGGTGTCCTTAAACTTTACATAATCTTGCAGACGCCATGATTGCTATCTGTCAATTCGCTTTCATTACTGCAAATTTTTTTGAGATGTTGTGATGTGAGTATATAACCAAATAGTTTTTATTCAATAGTACGAATATAGTAAATAATGTTAGCTTAAAAGTTTTAAGCGCCGCGGGAGAGATTCGAACTCCCGATCCACAAGGGAACCAGATCTCAAGTCTGGCGCCGTACCACTGGGCCACCGCGGCTTTCCTGTATTGCAGACACAGGCTAATCTCCGCAAAGCA
>JAJZOT010000289.1 GCA_021847855.1 Thermoplasmata archaeon
GATGCCCCTATTACAAATACTACAATAAGGTAAAACTTGGACAGTTTCTTAAACTGCTTCAAACTCACCCTTTTTCTGTTTTCTGTAAACGAAAGTGTAATCTTCGGCTTATCCTGTTCTGTCATTGAAACCCCCCACTATGTGGAAAGATCATTGCGTGATATCAATCTTGATTTAATCATCTGGCTTTTAAGCTCTTCTTTTATGTTCTGGTCTGAACCACTCAATATGCTCAGAATTTCATCCACACTTATTTTTCCATTTCTCAGATTTGTAAGGTCACTGGCCAGAATGAGCAAACTGTCCTTTACAACTGCCTGGAATAATTCATCCCAAGTCATGTTGGTCTCATAAACGAAGTCAAACCTCGTTTTCAACCACTTCAACCTCTCATACGTTTCGGCTTCTATCTTCAATCCTATTTTTGACATACTGAAGATATTGCAAATTAAAATATATATGTTTACATTACACTACATTACAATTCCTCTAATGTTGCTCTTCAACTCCAAGTTGCCTAAACGTCAGGGAGAAGAGGTCAGTGGAATAAATTTTTGATATACAGCTACAGGGGACTTCTCTATAACAATGCCAAAAAAAGTAATAACGCCGGGGGGGAGATTCGAACTCCCGAGCTACAAGAGCAATAGATCTCGAATCTATCGCCTTACCAGGCTAGGCTACCCCGACACCGTTCTGAAAGCTTCACTCTAAATATGAAAATTTGCATTATCTTTTAAGTTTGCGATGTTCCTTCATAATGCATCTGTCCATAACGACATTCATTCCGTTTTCCTTAGCCAGGGATGCTGCTTCATCATTTATAACACCCTCCTGCATCCATACAGTTGAGGGTTTCAATTTAATTGCCTCACGAACTATGGGAAGCACAGCATCGGATTTCCGGAATATATCAACAATATCAATCTTAATGTCTTTTGGCAACGATGAGAGATCCGGATATGCCTTAATGCCGTTCCACTCCTTCAAACCTGGATTTATTGGGATGATATTGAAACCCTTGCTCTTCAGGTATTCCGAGACGCCATAGCTGTCCCTTTCTTTCTTTTCAGAAATCCCAACAACAGCAATATTTTTCGACTTATCCAGTATTTCCGGTATTTTGTCTTCGTCATATGTCATATGTTAAGATGTGTTTTATGTAAATAAATGTGTTCAATTTCAAAGTTAGATTGAAACAATATGAACCAAAATAACTGAGGTAGCATTCTCATCTGCAATCATGCAGTTTGACCTTCATGTTTAAATATCCAGTTACATTACGAAAACTCTATGTTCTGTCCGAAATGCGGTTCATTAATGGCACCATCAAAGGGGAAACAGGTCTGCGGAAGTTGTGGTTACGAGCAGAAATTTACCAGGAAAGACTCTGAGAGCCACGAAATTGTCAATAAAAGTGGTGGAAAGGAAGTCATTATGATCCGGGAAGAAAAGTCGGCCGAACCCCTTGATTCTGATGCGGTATGTCCTAAATGTCATAAAATGGGTGCCTACTATCTTCTTAAACAGACAAGATCGGCAGATGAACCAGAAACAAAATTCTACACCTGTTCACACTGTGGACACAGATGGAGAGAGTACTGAATATTTTGCAAATGTAATTTTTGTGTCCAGCTAATCCGGGTTAATTATCCGCATAATGATGGTTCACAATATTTTATTATTTTAGCGCTAGGAAACGTTATATATAAAGCATAAATCAGATCAGATATGGTATTGGACAGCCTGGCATCATCCCTCAGAGAGACAATAAGAAAAGTAACCAGATCAAGCTTCGTTGACAGTGAAACCATAAAAGAGGTGGTGAGGGATGTGCAGAGAGCTCTTCTTAAATCTGACGTTAATGTCAAACTTGCTCTCGAATTGACCAAAGATCTGGAGACAAGAGCGAGAGAGGAGAAACCTCCTGCAGGCATGACTGCGCAGGACTTTCTTGTAAAGATAATTTACGAAGAGCTCCTTAAGATAATAGGTACAGATTCAAGGCTTGTACTCCGGCCACAGGTTATAATGCTGGTCGGTCTTTACGGCCAGGGCAAGACAACTTCAGCAGGAAAACTATCAAAATTCTTCAATAAGAAGGGACTGAGCTGCGGCGTTATAGCAGCAGATATACACAGGCCTGCTGCATATGAGCAGCTTGAACAGATCGCGAAACAGGTAGGTGTTCCGTTCTTCGGCATCAAGGGAGAAAAGAATCCTGTCAAGATCGTAAAATCCGGGCTCAAGCAGCTGGAGAACATTCAGGTGAAGATAATAGATACCAGTGGGAGAGATGCTCTGGACGAGGAACTCATTTCCGAGATCAAGGAGCTGAAAGAGGTAGCCTCTCCAGACGAAGTGCTGTATGTACTGGATGCGACCATAGGTCAGCAGGCAGGACCTCAGGCAAAATCCATCGATGATGCAGTGGGTATAACAGGCGTTATAATAACCAAGATGGATGGGACAGGAAAGGGTGGCGGTGCACTGAGCGCTGTATCCGAGATCAGGTCTCCCATCTATTTCATAGGTACCGGAGAGCACATGGACGACATTGAGATATTCAATGGAAGTAAATTTCTCTCAAGACTTCTGGGGCTTGGAGATCTTGAAACGCTCATGGAGGCTTTCAAAGAGACCAATATAACGGAAGAGGAGGCTGAGGAATCCCTCTCCAAACTCATGTCGGGTAAGTTCAACCTTATGGATATGTACGACGTTTGGGAAAAATTTGCTCAACCAAGCATTATGCGTAAGATGATCGATTCTCTCCCTCTCGCAAAGATTCCTGGAGGAAACAAGATAAATCCAAATGACATAGAAACTGCCCAGAACAAGCTCACCACTTACAGGGTCATAATGGATTCCATGTCGTACAAGGAGCTGGAAAACCCTGAGATTATAAATGCAAAACGCATTCAGAGGGTCGCCAAGGGATCTGGAACAACAGAGGTGCAGGTAAGACAGCTTTTGAGGGAATATAAAGCGATGAAAGACAACCTGAAGATGATGAAGGGAAATCGTGGTTTCAAGAAACTCCTGAAGAACCAGATAAAATCCGGTAACTTCGGGCTGGACGAATCCATGTTCAATGCATGATTATAGTTCCAATTTCAAAATGGATGACAACAGGGCATAAGAAGAGAGGTCCTGCAATGTGATTTCACCCTGAATATATCTGAATTTCTCCACAATTTCTCCCTTTGATCTTTTCAACAGATCGTACACTTTCCTGTTCTTCAGGAGGAACATGTCGGAAATCCGGCTGTTATAAAGGGAAATGGCCTCCATGTCTGTACCGTCCAGATAGTTGC
>JAJZOT010000290.1 GCA_021847855.1 Thermoplasmata archaeon
TCAGTACAAATCCCAATTCCATGAATCAGGTTGTTTATTTTGAGATAAATTCTCATGTGATAAGCCTGCCTGTACCCGGTGCAGCTTACATAATAGATTCTTATAATTACACATATTCGATGCAGGGTCACACGTATTATAATGGACCGTTCCCTGATAATAAATATTCAGGAGGTCTCGATCCACAGTTTGGTCTTGTTGGGGGTCCATCTGGCGGAAATGGAACTTTTATTAACCCCACAGCAGGTACCATTACTGGAATGGTTGAACCGATGAATTCTAACAATTATGTTCCAGCAGTCACCAAAGTTTTTAACAATTCAATAGATCAGACAGGTGAGGTTGCATCGCGCCTTGTTTTCACAAAAATTAACAACAATACTTGGAACATCTCAACAGGAAGCAACAGCTATTCTCAAGGAATTCTCATCTGTGCTCCTGCTCAACAGTCCGTGACATTCCGGGAGACAGGCCTCGCCGCAGGTACATTATGGTATGTGAATTTAAGCAGCGGCCAGATTATTTCAACTACTTCAAATTACGTCACAATTTCTGAACCAGATGGTACATATTCATTCAAAGCAAGTAATTTGAGTGGTTATTATACCATGATGGGAATTACAACTTTCACAATTATCAATGACAATATCACCAAGAATGTCAGTTATCTACCTTGGGCTCACATTGCCGGAATAATTTCACCGGGTAATGCTAACATTTCATTGAATGGAAAAGCATATCCTTTCCTTTCCTCTGGGAAATTTAATTTATCTGTTCCCGGCGGAACATACCAATTAAAGGTGTCAGAACTTGGTTATATTTCTTATTACCATAACTTTACGATGAAGCCTGGGAATTACACGTATATTTCTATTGTTCTGAATAAAACACCAGGAAATTCGCCTTTTGGCAATATGATTTATATTTACCTTTTAGCAGGGGGAATTATATTTGTGGTGCTTATGCTTCTTGCATATGAAAGACACAGACGTAAATAACAATGTTTAATAGTTGATAATTAAGAAAACAATTTTTAATTACTAAAAATTAATTACATTGCGTGCAACGAAAGCCTGCTTCAGAAACAATGATCATTGTTGCAGTTATGATGGGAACGATTATGGCTGCTGTTGATTCCACAATAGTTCTTCTTGCCCTTAAGAATATTACGGTCGATCTCAATACAACCATTGAAACCTCAATTTGGGTTATTCTGATATATCTTCTCGTAACTGCAGTTCTTACCACTCAAATGGGTTCTGTAGGGGATAATTTCGGAAGATCTAGAATTTTTAATATAGGTTTCGTAATTTTTACAATAGCTTCAATAGCATCCGGCTTTTCAAGACCTTTCTTAGGGTTAAGTGGTATACAGTTTCTCATCACAATGCGTGCTTTTCAGGCAGTAGGCGCCTCAATGCTTCAGTCTACATCTTCTGCCATAATATCTGATATGATACCCGGGCACAGAAGAGGGAGAGCATTCGGCTTCACTGCTATGGGTTGGAATATAGGTGGCACATTAGGCATCGTGCTTGGGGGTATAATAACAACCTACCTTGGATGGCAATTCGTGTTTTATATCAATGGTCCTATAGGAATAGCAGGTTATCTCATAAGCATGGTATATATTCATGATAATGTCAGGCAAAGAAAAAAGATTGATTTTGTAGGCATTGTTACACTTGCTTTAGCTTTGCTGTCTCTATCTTACGGCGCGCTTAAGATATCAACTGGTGCAAATACAGTTCAAATCCTGGCATATTTTGCAATTGGTGTGTTATTTTCACTTATTTTCATAATCAATGAATTAAAAACAGATCATCCACTCGTTGACTTCAAAGCATTTAAATCAAGAATGCTAGGATTATCTCTTTTGGCAACATATTTTCAGGCAACGGGTTATCTTGCAGTAGTCTTTATTCTTATACTATATTTGCAAGGCGTAAGGAATCTTAATCCATTGGCTGCATCACTTTACCTGGTTCCAGGTTATATAATTGCCAGTTTCCTTGCACCTAAGATGGGGTCTATTGCCGATAAAATCGGTCCTACAATTCTCGCTACTGTGGGTATATTTCTAATGATGATGGGTGTAATTATTTATTTTACGCTCACTACGAGTTCAAATCTGCTCATACTAATAGCAGGATCAATAGTGGCAGGTATAGGTGGCTCTATGTTCTGGCCCTCAAATATTAAAGCAGTTATGGGTGCTTCCGATTCTAAAATCTATGGTTCAATTGGTGGATTGCAACGAACACTTTCTAACATTGGAACTCTTACAAGTTTTGTTTTGGCTCTCACAATTGCTTCCTTGACCATTCAAAGAGGGCTTGTATACAGCATATTTGTTTATGGAGCGGGGAATGAATTGACCCATTCAAATGCATTACTATTGATGGATGGGTTCAGATCAGCATTCATTGTATCCATTACTATTCTTCTTATCGCCGGATTGCTTTCATATAGTAGAGGAAAACTAAAGCATCACTCTGAAAATACGGGAGAAAAACAACAAACTTTTACTTCAACAGAATAATAAATCTTTTATTCAAACAATTATTTTAATACGGTTAACCCCTAACTCCACATTTTTTGTGTAATAGGGAGTATATATTCTCACATTTTAATATCCATGAAACCCCCATCTTATGGCATCTATGCTTTATTGCGAAAGATCTATATACATATTACCTATACTATGCAATATGACTGTTCTTCCAGACTGGGTCAGGAAATACAAGACAAAGGGTGTTGAGATTCGGGTTTCAGGTCAGAACTACTATGCCTATGAGATGAGCAGCAGATGGAATAAGGAGAAGAAGAGGGCAGATAAGATCACAGGGAAGTATCTGGGAGTTGTAACACATGATGGTATAGTAAAAACAAGATCCATGGGCCTTGTGAGATCTGATTATGAATACGGGAATATTGCCCTTCTTCATGGCATAGCAGAGAAGACAGTCATTCCTGTGCTCAAGGATATATATCCCACCATGTGGGAAAGGATCATCTCATATGTCATATTGAGGAACATACAACCACTGCCCATGAAGTCTGTGCATTACCTGTATGAGAAGACATACCTTTCCAGAATCATGGATGAATCCATGTCTCCGGATTCACTGTCAAGGATGCTTTCATCCCTTCCTGAAGACAGGAGTATCAGCGTTATGAAAAAACTCACAGAGAAGGGTGAGTATGTACTCATGGATTCTACAGCAATATTCTCCAGTTCGGAAAACATGTCTTTCCTTGAACTGGGGAACAATTC
>JAJZOT010000291.1 GCA_021847855.1 Thermoplasmata archaeon
CACATGTGATTAAAATGAAGAAAGCACATATGGAAACCAACATGGGAAAGTTTGTCATTGAGCTGGACGACAAGAACATGCCTATAACCGCAGGCAATTTCATAAAACTTGCAGAAAAAGGATTCTATAATGGCACAATATTTCACAGAGTCATTGGTGGTTTTATGATTCAGGGTGGAGACCCAAAAGGAAATGGAACAGGGGGCCCCGGGTACACAATCAAAGATGAGTTCTCAAAGGACAATCACAACAAGAAGGGAACAATTTCCATGGCCAATGCAGGACCAAACACAGGTGGAAGTCAGTTTTTCATAAATCTTGTTGACAATCTCTATCTGGACGGAAAACACCCCGTCTTCGGGAAAGTGGTTGAAGGTATGGAAACAGTGGAAAAGATAGGTAAAGTCCAGACAAGCAGAAACGACAGGCCTGTAACAGATGTTAAGATCCTCAGCTGCAAAATTGAGTGATCATTATCAATTTTTAGTCTGATTTTTCTATCCCTTTATATAACATTTATATATAGTTTAAATATCCTATGTTGGTTTTTTATGAGCGAGAGAGAAAAGATACATATCGAAAATATAGTGGCATCGACATCGCTTGCAGAGCATCTGGATCTCAGCAAGATTGCACTAGCACTGGAAGGATCGGAATACGAACCAGAGCAGTTTCCCGGCCTCATATACAGATTGCATGATCCTAAAACAGCGGTTCTTATATTTAGAAGTGGTAAAGTCAACTGTACTGGTGCAAAAAATCTTGCCAATGTAAGACTTACCATAAAGACTATTATTGAAAAATTAAAAAAATCAGGAATTGAGGTCGTGGACGATCCTGAGATAGTTGTGCAGAACATTGTAGCAGTTTACGATCTTGAAGCCGATCTGAACCTCACACAGATAGCCATGTCCCTTGGCCTTGAAAATGTTGAATACGAACCCGAACAGTTCCCCGGTCTAGTTTACAGGGTAGAGGAGCCAAAGGTTGTTCTTCTGCTGTTCGGTTCTGGAAAGGTTGTATGCACTGGCGCAAAGGAAGAAAATGAAATTGAGCAGGCAGTCATCAAGGTAAAAAAAGAACTGCAGAAAGTAGGTTTAATCTGAGAAGATCTGCTTAATGAGTGTTGTGGCGTACATTCCTCTTCCCAGGGAGAATCTGAGCCATCCATCACTTATTGAAAGATCAACTGGCCTGAATTGTATGGCTCTGAAAGTACCAGTGGAGGAGAATTCCTTCATTCCGGGAATATCAAAATCCCCTCTTCTGACATCCTCCTCATCCAGTGCTTTTTGAGCAATTTCACCCGGAATACCATCGATTTCCGGTGTTAAATATCCCACAAGGGGAGCAACAAGGGAAACGTTACCGGATTTTATCATCCTGTTGATATGGTCAAGGTTGAAACTATCCACCTTTATGATCTGATCCTCGTTTATATTTGATAGAGAATCGCATGGCGAGACATAATCTCCTGCAACTGCAGTTTCAGGGTGCTCCATCATCTCTTTCCTTAAATCTATGATTCTGTTGAATATCCTTGACTGATATGCATGAATGAACATCATTTTCAGGTTCTTTGGTAGCGTATCAAATGCAAGGGCGTAATTTTCCTCATGAACAAGAGAATTCATCATAGCTCTTTCAAACTGGAGATGCTCTGGATATTCCTTAATTCCAGCAGCATAATCCCATGTTTTTCCAAGATTGACCCTGTATTGCTCAAGATCAATATCCGGATCATACAGATACTCCCTCACCGCAGCTTCAACGCCATATTTTAGAAGCTTTTTCCCAACAATATCGGTATTTGCCCTCACACTTCCAAAGCGCTGTTCGCCAAAATAATTCCAGAATCCTCCATGTTCTTTGATCGATGTATATCTTTCCATCACAATATTTTCATCATTGTCTGATTGCACCCTTATTGAGAATCTATTCCCTCTTAAATCTCCCAGTGAGAGCATTCTGTCAGATCTGAAACTTTCAAGGATTTCACAATCTTTGATATTGAACTGGTGAGTTCCTGGAATGTTGATGCAGAAAAATTGTGTTGTGACAGCTCTCTTGTCCTTTGTCCCACAATAGGTAATTCTTTTCCTGCTAATGGAGAGGACCTTTGACAAATAAGAGACAAAGTGGTTTGTCTCCCAGTTCATGAGCCTGATTCGCAAAATGAGGTATTTTCCATCAGGGTTCACTGGAATTTCAACAGGTATCTCTTCCACCTGAAAATCTTCAGGGGTCATCTTTATACTATAAGGCATGAATATCAGATGTACGTTCTGACGATCCTGTATGAATTGTCGCGTTCAACAGGCACCATTCCAATCTCTTTCACAGCCCTTATAATTGTTTCTTTTCTGAGGTTTCCAACCATTTTCCCAGTGGCAGGTATGACCTTTTCATCATATATTGTTCCACCCCAATCGTTCGCTCCATAAAAAATAGCCATCTGTCCCATCTGCACTCCATTTGTAAGCCATGAGGACTGGATTATGGGCAAGTGCCGGTTAAGCACAATTCTTGATATTGCTATGTTTCTCAGAACCTCCTGCCCACCAACTCTCCCAGACACAAGTCCCTCTTTTTCAAGCTCTGTATTTCCAGGTTCAAAATTCCATGGGGTGAAGGAGAGAAATCCATTATATTTTTTCTGCAGTTCTACCAGTGCAAGAAGGTGATCAGCCTTGTGGTATGCATTTTCAACATGTCCAAACATCATTGTTGCGCTTGTCTTTATTCCCATTTTATGGGCAGTTTCCATGACATTGAGCCACTGTTCTCCACTCTTTGGGGGCCTTCTCAGAACTTTCCTCACTTCATCATCGAAAATTTCAGCCCCTGCACCCGGAATAGTATCAAGGCCACTTTCCCTAAGAGCAGTAAGTGTTTTCTCGATGCTCATCTTCTCCTTCCTTGCTATGAATGAAATTTCCGAGGTTGAGAGACCATTGATTCCTATCTCAGGGATCTGTTGCTTTATATGCTTGAATAATTCTGTATAATAACTCAGGAGAAGGTCAGGATTCACACCACCCTGTATGAGCAACTGTCTTATTCCATATAACTCATGAAAATGTCTCACCCTGTCAACAACCTGCTGTGATGTGAGTGTGTATGCATCAGATTCCGTTCCAGTCCTGTAAAACGCACAGAATTTGCATCTCACATTGCATATGTTTGTGTAATTGAATATCATGTTCGAGACAAAACTGACCTGTCTTCCAGTGAGTTTTTCAGTTATAATCCGGGCAGCATATCCAA
>JAJZOT010000292.1 GCA_021847855.1 Thermoplasmata archaeon
TCTCCTCGAGACTCGAAAAGATGGGCATCAGGCAGCCTGGATTCGTAACAGTGAGAAATCTGGATGAGATGTTTGAAAAACTGCCCACAATAGGTCTACCCGTAATCGTGAGATCCAGCTTCATAATAGGAGGAAGGTCCATGGATATCGTATACGATCCTCTCCAGGTTTCAGAAAGGGTCCAGGCTGTGTTCAGGGAAAGGCCCGGTTTTCCGGTGCTTATAAGTCGCTACCTTGACGGTGCCACTGAAATGGATGTTGATTTCATTTCCAATGGGAATAAAAGCCTGATCTATGGAATCTCTGTGCATATAGAGGAGGCTGGAACACATTCTGGAGATGCCACAATGGTGATTGGACCCAGCACAGTGGCTGATCATATCAGGGAAAAGATCAGGGAAATAGTGGATAGATTGACACTGGACTTCGGACTCCAGGGGCTTTCGAACCTGCAAATTGCCTTAAAGAATGATGAGGTTTATGTAATCGAGCTTAACGCAAGGGCCAGCCGGTCAGTACCATTCGTGTCAAGAGCAACCGGAAAAGACATGGTGGGTGATGCAGTGAATGCCATGCTGACGGGTTCTATTGAAACCGAAACACCGGGGATAAATGCCTACTTTGTCAAGGTCCCAATTTTCCCATTTAACAAATTCTCAGATCTTGACACCGTTCTCGGACCTGAGATGAAATCCACAGGTGAAGGTATAGGCATAGGAAAAACCCTGGAGGAGGCAATAATGAAATCCATGAAGGTTGCGAAACTTAACATTGATAACATAGGATCAGCCCTCATAACCGTAAACGATCTGGACAAGGATGCTGCCATTGACATTGCAAAGAAGATTCTGAAATCCGGTGGAAAGTTGTATGCCACTCCTGGAACACACATGTTCCTTCTTGAAAATGGGGTTGAGAGCACTGTTGCATACAGAGTGGATGATGTCAGGAAACCCAGTGTTGTCGACATAATAAATAATGGCGATGTTGATCTGATCATAAACACCCCAACCATGCTTTCCGGTGCCATTCGTGATGGGTTTGAGATAAGAAGACAGGCATTAAGGAAAGGCGTACCGGTCATAACAAACGTAAGGCTTGCGGATCTTGTCATATCTTCGTATGTGAAGGGTGTGAATTTTAGCTGCATGGATTTGAATGAATTCAGGACGATTGAATGAAAATAACAGATGCGAAGAGAGATTTCAGGTTAATGTTCGATCTTATAAGGGAGATGAGCCCTCCTCATCATTTCGAATTCTCCGAACCCTTCTGGGTACTTGTTACAACACTTCTTTCCCACAGAACCAAAGATCAGGTGACAGATGCAGCCGCCAGGGCACTTTATAATAGATATGGCAGTGCCGAGAATCTTTCCAGGGCCAGTTACGATGATGTCCTTAACATGATTTCAAAAGTCGGATTCTGCAAGGTTAAGGCGAGAAGGGTCATTGATCTCGCTGGCATAATTGTCAACAGATACGAGGGAAAAGTTCCGGAAAACAGGGAGGAACTCATGACCATACCGGGTGTGGGGAGGAAGACCGCAAATGTCGTACTTTCTGATTCCATGGGAATACCTGCAATTGCTGTTGACACACATGTGCAGAGAATCAGCAAACGCATAGGATGGTCAAGAAGCGATGAACCTGAAAAGACGGAAGAGGCATTGATGAAGATTGTTCCCCGTGAAGAGTGGGTCGGATTCAACCCGGTTATGGTTGAGTTCGGAAAGACCGTCTGCAGGCCAGTTGGACCAAGATGCCAGAAGTGTCTCATCAATAAATACTGTGATTTTTATTCAAAAAAATCGGAATAGAGAATTCAAACAGGATTGGGCTTGAACCTCTCCTTTGCATCCTCTATTATTGATGTGACCTTTTTCCTCCAGCTTATGAAAACCTCCGAATTTCCCGGATATTCCTCATATAAGCTGTTGAGTTCCTTCATACGGTTTATGGCATATAGCATGTTTGAGAATGCGTTTATGTTGCTCATACCTCTCAGCACAAACTTGAATTTGGAAGCAAGGCTCAGTTCCGGAACAAGACCAAGAGTTATGTCAGATGCCTCCTTTGTGGTCAGGAATTTCTTCATTCCATAATTTATTATATTGTTGTTCAGGGATTGCAGGTATATCCTGAAAACTTCCATTCCGGCAGTTCTCTTCCCGTACGCATCGTTATAGTCAATGTTATAATTCCACAGACCTTCTGTGCTCACGTCACCATTATCTATGGCCCTGGATGCATTCTCACCTGCGAGTATACCCGAAACAAGTGCTGGCCCTATTCCACCGGCACTTATTGGATTTGGCATGGTCATGCTGTCGCCTGCGCCCATATAGCCGTTGAAAACAAGACTCTCCATCTGTCTTCTGACAGGCACGGACCATATGCCCTTTCCATTTCCGTTTTTATTCCACAGTTTGAGATTTTTAAGGGTTGGATTCCATTTCACATAGTTATCAATCAGGGTCTGAAGATTGTCCTTCCTGTTCATTTTTGAATTCCTTATATCAAGACTCCTTTTCTGCACACCCAGTCCAATGTTCACCCTGTTTCCGCTTTTGGGAAAAACCCAGCCGTACCCACCTGGAGCTATCTCATTATTGAGGTGGATGATCGCGTTGTCAGGATCGTAAAAGTTCAGGTCCTCATGATCCAGATCAAACTCGTATATGTACCTGCCCGTTGATTCAATATCATCAATGTCAACAGATCTGTCAACGAAAGGGTTTTCCGGAAGATTTCTCCTCAGAACGGTTGACACACCGAGTGCATCTATGACCACTTTTGCCTCATACGTTACAATTTCATTTTTTTTGTTTTTTCCCTTTATGCCCATAAGAAAATTGTTTTCCACAACAGGGCCCTGCACCTCAAATTCGCTCTGGTATTCAACACCGTTCTTCAGTGCATATTGCAGAAGTTTTGCCTCAAATTCAGGCCTGTCCAGTGTATATCCCACACCATCAAAGGGAAACCTTGATTCCATGTCTGGGGAAAGAGCTATAACTCCGTCCACCCTTCTATCAAGCTCTGGTTTTCCAAAAGTTATTCCCGTCTTCCTCTGCACAAAATCTATGTGTGAACCGGCAACAGCATCACCGCATGTCCATCCCCAAACGGTTTTCTTTCCCACTTCGGCTTCCCTGTTCCTGTCCAGCAGAAGTACCTTTTTTCCTTCTTTTGCTGCCATTGCTGCGGCCAGTGATCCGGAAAGACCGGAACCCGCAACAATGATGTCGTATGAATGATT
>JAJZOT010000293.1 GCA_021847855.1 Thermoplasmata archaeon
GCAGTGCCAACATTGGAGATCAGGTAGCTATGTTTGAAGCAATACATGGATCAGCGCCCCGCAGAGCAGGACAGAACTTAGCCAATCCATCAGGATTGTTGCTTGCTGCCGTTCAGATGCTTGTCCATATTGGGCAGGGAAAGGTGGCAGAACGTGTCCACAATGCTTGGCTCAAGACTATTGAGGATGGAGTTCACACGTATGACATATACAATCCTGCAGTCTCAAAAAAGAAAGTCGGAACTAGGGAATTTGCTGACGCAGTCATAGAAAGACTTGGACAGAAGCCCACCACCCTGAAGTCCGTTGAATATCCAACTCATTCGAAACCCATTGAAATAAAGTTGCAGAAGAAACCAAAACAGAAGAAGCAACTGGTAGGCGTTGACGTATTTGTTGACTTTGAGGGCAAACCGGAAGACCTTGGCAGAAAACTTGACTCAATTACAGCTGGAAACCTGAAGTTACTTATGATTACTAACAGAGGGACAAAAGTATACCCGGACGGGGTCCCAGAAACTTTCTGTGTTGATCACTGGAGATGCCGTTTCCAGTCACCAGGAGGTAATAATGAGGTTAAACCCGAGAATGTTGTTGATCTCATGTCAAAACTGATCTCTGCGAATCTCCCGCCAGTGAAAACAGAGGGACTTTTCACCTTTGACGGGAAACCCGGGTTCTCATTGGGGCAAGGACAGTAAACCATATCTTTTGAGACTGTTGAGAAATTGATCTCAACATTTTTTGATCCTGGAAACAAGAATGCACAGCCAACTGAAAGGATTCGCACTGTTCAGAACAGGGAATTTTTTCTAATGAGCATAAAGGGGCAAAATGGATTCAGAAAATACGGTTGCCTTGTGTCCAGTCAGCTAAACAAAACCACCATTAACAACGTTTTCACACCAAATGCCACTTTCAATGAACCCTGCCAGTCATATGAATTAGGGAAAATGGAGATTATGCTACCACTTAAGAAAAACCACAGAAAATTCAGTTGCCACAATAAAATGTTAGAGAAACAGGAACATATGAATCAGTTCAGACGGGTAGACCACTAATCTGCTTGTGGCGATGATCTGGTTTCAGGATCGCCATTGCCTAGTCCGTAAAATTTCGGTATAACTGAAAACGACAATGCTGCAACAGGGAACATGATAATCCCTATGTAAATCAGAATAGTATCGACATGAAGAAAAATAGAAACGAATGAAAGCACTGCTGCCATTCCTGGTGTAGAACCGCTTAAGAAAATACGCAGGAAAGCCATGACTTTTCCATAAATGTTTCTCGGTATGGCCTTCATGAGCCTCGTCTGCAATGGGATGTTGATAATGGAAAGAAGGGTCCCTACAATAAGTCCCAAAATCACGTCAATAAAAGGGCTCTTGCTGAAGCCAAGTATCAGGAAAATGGGGGCGTAACAAAGCACAAGAATGGAAATAATCGTGGCACCGTCAGCTTTGCCCTTCAACCTCGTTGCCAGCCATGAACCACCTATTCCACCAAAAGAGATTGACGCCACAAACGCGGTATAGTACATTGGGCTTGCCCTTAGGACCAGATGGAAAAGGCCGGATGAATAAACATCCAGGGATTCAAATAGGCCGTTAAGGATGAAAGCTACTGCAATGAATCCAAGAATTTTCCTGAAAAATCCGATTGCTGATGCAAATTCCTTTCCAGCGCTGGTTTTAGCTTCAAGAGTGGGAGCTTCATTCATTGGCCTTGAAGTTGTTACAGAAACCAATGCCAGAATGATGAGGATGTACGGCAGATAATTGCTGAAATAAATTATGGCCATTCCACCTAGGACTGTGCCGGAAAGGGTAGAAATGTAGCTTCCCGCTTGTGAGGTTGAATTGCCATTCAGGAATTGATCTTCTTGAAGGTGCTTTTTCATTAATGCCGAAAAGCTGTCTCCTTTCATAGTCATCCCCAGAGCAAGCACTGCAGCGGACGTGTATACAAGAGTCAGCTGTGTCCCAAAAATAAGAAACAGGGTTCCTGAAAGCGAAATAGCTGACGAAAAAAGACTTACCCAGGTGCTGTTCACTCTGTCAATGAAGTGACCTATTGGAATGGAGGCAACCATAGACACTGCCAGATAAATGGTCGCAAGCATGCCCGCAAGAAATACTGAATGGGACTCTGCAACGATTTTCCATAGGAAGAATACCTGAAAAGCGGTGAATATTATGCCAATTAACATTCGGGACCCCAGGAACCTGTAATAAAAATTCTGAAGACCCATTGTTCTGACTCTTCATTAAAGAAAGAAATGACTTAAAATTAGCTATATCACTTCTTTTGAATGTTATTTTTAGTAATTGTCTTATTCGATAAGAAAACTAGAATTCTACCTCTTAGAAAGGTGTGACTTTCACAGGGGAAGGTTTTTCCAGTCCATTAAATCCTTGCCCCCAAGTGATTTGATTTCAAGTTTTTCCAGAAGATCTATGAACAGATCATCCCGAATAGAACTCGCATAGACCTTATCTTCCGTATGCCTGAAAAGTGCTGAACTTATTGAACCAATGGCCATTACGGTGCCCAGTCTTGATGCATTCCTTGAATCATCCCTTATTTCTGGAGAGAAACTCCGGGAAAGCTCATTCTTCTGCAAATCTTTCAGAAAATCGTCAACAGTTTCTTCTAGCAGCTTGTTATGCTCCTCCGTTAGAACTACACGTACCTTACAGGTTGGTTCAAACTCTATATGATCACCTGATACCTTGAACCAATGCTTTGCATCAGACTCGAAAAATACATCAGCCAGAGCTGTTGCAGTTTTCTTAGGGTCTGAAAAATCTATTCCACTCGTTAGGTCATAAGTAACAAGGGACCCGTCGTCAGATACTTTCCTTCGGGAAGAAATTGCCTGTGATAACTTTTCTTCGGCAGTCATATCGATCAACTACTGAAAAATAATATAAGTACATATCGCGACTGCTGGAAGTCAGGTTTTAAAAGATGATCTATGTCCACGGGGACTACTTATCCAACTATTGTTATGGCATGCTGGAAATAAAATGCGAAAGAATATGAAGACACTGTTTTTCAGTACACAAGATCAAATGTGAACTGCACATATTCCCCAAACGAGTTTGAATTCGAACTTGAAGGTGGATATACTGGAGGCACATAGGTCAGTCCAATGTAATATGACACAGTGTTTGATGGGTAAAGGATGAATGGGCCGGCTTCTGTATTATTATATAACCTGGTCCCAGGTGAACTGTTTGTCTGCCAGTCGTGGT
>JAJZOT010000294.1 GCA_021847855.1 Thermoplasmata archaeon
GCTGAAACCGATATGTTCTCTCGAACAGTCCAGCTTAACAGTCTTACTCCTCAAGGGAGTGCCTTACCGTTTCAGGTGTTGACACTATTCCGAGGAATGAGGGCATATATAGTTTCACATTGGGGGAAGTCCGTGTATCTCCTCCCTGAAGATCGGAGTTTTACTGCTTCCCTCAAACCCCTATCGATACCATAAAGGGAAAACGATCATCTATGCACGTGTTCTCACTGGTTTGCCTTGTTCGTAGATGTAGGGCGGAATTTAGTTCTGTGCAGCCATGCTGTCGTTCCCACGTTTGACATGTAGCCTCTGATAAAACCGCTGACCCTTACCACAGAATAATCTCCATGGACATGCGATAATATTTCAACCTCTTTCTCGATCTGGGAAGCAGTATGGATAATGATGAAGTTGATTTGATCGAAGCCAGGCGTCGGCTCTCAGAAATTGACGCAAAGATGAGGGCTGCCCTTGGTTCCGACATCACTCTGAGAGGAAAACTTTACCGGAAGCGGATCTCTCTCGAAAAAAAGTTCATGAAGCAGATAGTGACTGCCAGCAGTGATCTGATCGGGAAACTTGGTGCTGAAAGTGTGATAAAAATAGTTATGGATAACGTCTTGCTCTCCCACAGTGAAATCAACACAATAAAGCAATGGATCACTGCAGAGGATGAAAACTTCTTGCCGGGGGTTTTTCCATGCATAGTAATGATTGAGAACAAAATTGCTTACGAGAATGTTCATAAGCCGTTTGTAACATCTATGGATGAGGAGAAAGAGTTCGCACTGAACCTTCCGAAATATCGTGGCGACGCGAACCAGTGGATCATATGCCAGCTCTTTGAGTTGGAAGATTACAAGTCAAGATACCTTGGAGAAACCTTGAATCACGAGGTTCTTGACCTGATAGAAGACCTCGACAAAGAAGTGCGTATAAATGCCAACAAATACCTGATCTACTCAAGCCAGGGCAAGATCAGGAACATAACCCAGCCCAGGTACGGGCCGGAGAGTGACGTGGACGTGTCAGAGTCTTCCGGTGAAAACACATTGCGCGCTCTAATTATGGGCATTCCGTTCTCAATCTTCGGAAAAAGGAAATCTGCACTGGAGGCGATCGATGATCTTGAAATGGTAGAAGCAGATGCTATGGACGGGTTCAGTGAATTCCTGTCCAGAAAACTTTCTGCAAAAGTTGTTGCGATGAGTCCTGTGTTTGAAGACGAACTCCAGGAATTTCTTGAAGCTTTGACTGAGGAGACCATGCGGATGTCGGACTACCTCCATGAGAGAAAACATGGTTTCTCGGAGGTCCCCACAATCAACAGGGACAAAATTCTTCCTCCTCCTGGAGACCCTAGAGAAGCTTTGCTGAACTTTTTCTACCTGTCAAGCATTTTGTGTTCCGAATGCGGCAAAATTCATGAAGACGATGTGAAGATTACTGGAATAGAGGATGAGAAACGCTGGAATTTCGTTATTGATGAATATTTTAAATTCCTGATAGATAGAAAGGATTCGGTTCTGCCAATACTTTCCAGTGACCAGGAGATATTGATGAAATGGCCTGAAACGGCAGATAGTTTGAGACGCGTGCTTCTGGGTGATTTAGAACTCTGAAGCTTTAATGTTTTCTATTCTCAAAAAACGGCGGAAATCTGAGGGATAGTGGAGGTTCTTAGCATGCTTGTCTTGAAATAGAGCAGGAGTCTGGGATTGGAGAACTACGTGTGGGACGAGACAGTTGACCATTCATTGTTAATGCATACTGGGTTGGGTATGGACCAGATCCCGAATCGAACGCACTCCGTGGATGTTCTAACATTACTCCATTTCCTTTTCCCAAGCGTTGCGGTTACCTCTACCGGCCCATTGATATCCCAAGATTTTGAATTAAAGTGTATCAAGGGGAAGGAGAACAGAAAGGAAGATAGATTTTTAGATTACTTCTTCCTTAATGCAAGTATGAATCACCAACTTATTATCCTGCAGGGAGGCGAGGATGTCGAAAAAAGAACAAATGAAGCACTGATAAGGAAAGTAGGGGAGCTATCTGCAACCAGGAAAATACTGGTGATTCCGTGGACCACAGAATCGATGGAGAAGGAAACAAAATACAGGACAATATTTTGTGACTATTTCTCAGATAACGGGTTCCGGGATGTACTATTCCTGGAGAAGGAGGATGCGGAAATTGAAGTTAGCCATAAGTTTGATTCTGTTGATGTTGTCTATCTACCAGGCGGCGATACTGATGTGTTGTATCGGGAGCTGGAATTGAGGTCATTGCAGGATAGACTACGAGATTTTAGCGGCATTATAATAGGCAATTCGGCCGGTGCAATAGTACTCTCGAAAGGTTCCCATCACGAAAAAGGATTCTCTCCTGGTTTCGGGTTGGTTAAATTCTTCATCACAGTACATTTCAAGATCGAGAAAGAATGCGTATCCAGGCATTTCATGAATCCCAGCATCAATATACCAGAGGGTGGGTGGATAGCAATATCAGGTGAAAATTGAATTATTCAACTGATTCCTACTCAGTGCCAGCGTTATGTTCTTTGGATAATCGTTCTTTTAGTATCTGCTCCAATAATGTGTATAATAAAAACAGAGAATAGACCGGTCGGAATTTGCTTAATGTTTTAAGGGAATGCCATAATAGCGCTTCTATAAAATCAAATAAACTATGTGCGTATCCTCATTCTGAAAACGCGATTGCTGTTATTTTCTGTAATTTTCAATAAAATCCTCTGAAGTCAAAACCTCAACCTCGTCATGGTCTTTCAGTTCGCTCTTCATCGAAATCAGATCTTTATCATAGATAATGATGAAATCAGCATCTATGCTTCTGCTTATCGCTATAAGGTACCAGTCGTTTCCAATTTTGTTAAGCACTCTCTGGTCATGCTCTAAGTTTTTCATGGGGATGTAGCTAAGCCAATCGTCAATATCATCCATAAATTGCCGAAAGTAAACAGGATCAATTTTGCTTAGCTTCGGGTCGCTCTTAACTATCCTTCCGATCTCTCCCATCAGGGCATCGCAGGTGTACGATGCAATCCTACCCTCTCTGATCAGGTTTATTACCATTTTACTTGCGGTTCCGGCTTTTCTGCCAAGAATTGCACGGAAAAATACATTAGAATCAGTTACGACTTTCATTTACAGGATGCCTAATTCTGTTGAATGCACTATCCAATTCATCAATTGTGATCGCATTTTCGATGGCAAACGCGTCGAAGTAGCTGTAAAG
>JAJZOT010000295.1 GCA_021847855.1 Thermoplasmata archaeon
TATCATCTATCATGTCAATCAAAAAAAGCTTTGATAAGCTCTTTCATCCAATAGGGGAAGATCGATTAAAGAGAACAGAGGATGCTATCAATAATGGCCAGTTCTCCTCCTCCGAACGCCCAGCATCTAGATGAAAATTCCATCGATTATCGCTATTTTGTTATTGTTAGTTGCGATTCCTCTCTCACTTGCTCTCTTTGGATTAGCGTATAACTATCAGACTTTCGTGGTTTTTGCACTCACCGTATCTTTAATCTTTCTCACCTTTCTTTTGGTTGTATCTTCATCAAGATTAGAGGAACATTTGAGAAGACTCGCGGATTTGTATAAGATCCAAATTGGAATCAGTGCTATGCTGGAGGCAAAGTTTCCAGACTCTTATTTCGATCCCATTAAATTAGGTGAAAGTCTTGAAATTTTTAATTCTGTGCGAATTCTTCATAGGATAGAATGCCAGAGTACCCTTTATTGGATTGTTTTTGTATGAAGGAAGGTGTTTGGAAATGGATGGAATCGTAAGCTTTCACAGAATTTTTTTTCATCCACAGAATTATATGTGATAACTGTGAATAAATATCCATTAAAAAGTATGTAGAACCAATTTATGAAAGGAAAATGAACATTGGAGGTTTAAATTATTTCTTATTGTACTTGATCTTATGGACCCTAACCAGAGTCGAGTTTCCTATTGGGAACAGGACATAGACGGGATTCCCGTTCAGGTGTTCATTTTTCACTATAGACTGGATAGTCCTGTCCGGACCAAAATAACGCACTGAAAGTTTGTCAGCCATGATTTGACCCCTCCACATTATCTTGCGCGGAAGAAAGAGTACGCCTACAGCTGCTATTAATAGCCAGCCTTCAATCATAGTGGGCATCACTTTTTGAAGAAAAGTTATCATTCCTGGCTCTGTGGACCAGTATGCAACAAGACCAACCATAACTGAAATTACCACGATTGCAGAAAAAGCAGGAATGAACATCCTGAAGGAGTCTCTCCTCTTGACATGGGAAACCTCTCTGGACAGTAATACAAGAGCATCGTCCTCGCCCATATTCTCAATTGCATAGTCTGTGATGCAGATTATTGGTTTGAGAATACCCACCGTATAGGCATTTGAAACTTTGTAGGTCTTTCCATCTATAATTTTTGTTCTTAAGTCAGATACACCCTCCATACTGGCAATTTCATTCAACCTTGATTCTAGATAATCAGACTCAAGAGGCCTACCGTGCTTTAACTGTCCCCTGATCCATGGATTGCTGTAGAGGGCCAATGCAAGTATTGCTATTATGGCAACTATGAAAGCGGTCGCTTCATACGCAGTCATACTAACATAAAATCCTACGAGTTCACCAAAGAATATTATCATTCCAAACGTTGAGAATTTAAAGTAATTCCGTGAAACGGGAGAATGAATTACATAATTGCGGAAATCAGCGTTTATGCCTCTCATGGAGGAATCTAGACTGTACCTTCTAAGCTCCGCGTAGAAGAATAAGATCCAGTACATGGAAAATAACGCAGCCAGCCCAAACACGTTCCTTATCAGGAAACCCACGAGGAAGACCAGAAGAAAGGGATATCCAAATAAAACGAGATCGGAGATCCTTTCTACCCTTCTCAATGCAGAACCATATAACCTTGCTTTGATCTCATCGTCGTCTGTGGAGGGGATCAGGTTAAGATTCCTGATTAATGTCACCTAAATATATTGCCAAATAAGTATATATGACTTTTCCTGAGAACTCCCTGATAATTGATGGAGTTGATTACTGGCGTTACTCAGCAAACCCTTGTAGATCAGCCCCGGTGGTTTTGCAGTACTCTCTCTTCGACTATTTTCATCATATGGTATTATGGTGCTTCTCCAGAAAGATAAATGACCCTCCTCCCTTATGAAGAAATCCTGCATGAGGATGTCACTGTTCCTCCAGATGTCTGAAACTTTTCATTCATATGGAACAATCAGTTTTTCTCCTGGCAGTTTCTTCAAATAGCCCTTCAGGAAGGGACTTTGATTTACCTGTTAGCTGGGGTTTGTGGGTCTATACAGAAACTTCCCAGCGTTGCCGCCATCTTCCCGATAAGTTACCCCACTAATTTTATTTCGTTTATTACATGGGAAATGTTATTATATTATCCGGACTTGGATAGACGTGATAATATCCAACCTTAACTCATCAATCCCTGCTCCTGATGGGATTGACAGGAAGGTTACAGAAAGAATGTCCTTTCTGAACACTGTGGCAGATCACGTTCCAGTCATACTCGTGAACGAGGAGACAATGGACAGGATATGTCCTCCGGGAATTGGATATGATGCACATTGTGTTCGAGAACTTTTATCGCAATATTACCAGGAAAAAAAGCTGGCAGATGCGAAAGATTATCCCGGAAAACCCGAAGAAACTGAAAGAATATGGGACCGCATTGTGGAAAAGTGTAGACACGTTGTATTTTCGGCCATAGGAGTATATACGGAGAATATTCCTCCAGTATTGCTTGGAATTGATCTGAAGGACACTGGCATAGGTAAAAAAAATAGCGAAACAATATGGGAAACCATTGAAAACAATTCCAGAAAAGTTGTCTACCTCTGTCCGGAGAGGGTCATGGAAGAGGCTTTGGAAATTTCCAAAAAGCCACAAAATCCTTTCGACGACATTTTCCTGTATATCATATTTCATGAATACACCCATGCATTCATAACTAAGGGCACAAACCTGAAAAAATATGAGTCTGTTATAGAGGAATCACTCGCCGCTGCCGTTGCATACCAAAGGTTCTCAACGAGTTCTGAAATATACAACATATCCCGGTTTCTATCAAATGACAAACTACCGGCAGAATACAGATCATTCACCTTTTGGACAGAGGTTTCCAGGGCCTTACCACTAATTGCTATTGTGGATAAATGGAAAAGAGGAGATTTGGCATTCAGTGTAGTAGGCATGGATTTTGATGATTTTCTCATATCTTCTGATCTTTTTTTAGAATACGGATTTGCACACTTCAGGAGATTCAACGACTCGAAGGGTGAGGAATCAATGCTTGAAAATCTGGCAATAAGAGTGCTTATGCATGCTTAGACTATGTTGTGATATCTTATCCCTCGGGTTTTCATGCCCAGAAACATTCTTTATATGGATCAGAAAAAGAGAGGAACCAAGAACACGTCAAGATAGAATCACAAGTTGGGGAATTTGACATTATCCGTTCTGGTCTAAGGAAGTCTGAGGTATCCTGGA
>JAJZOT010000296.1 GCA_021847855.1 Thermoplasmata archaeon
GGCAAGTTGCTGGATACAGCACTGGAATTTGCATTATCCCATTATTCTGTTTACGTGAACTGAGAAAGATTCCAAGAGAGATCATAAAGAATCCGAGGTAAGTGGCAAGCGAATTATTCTCGTTCAGCAGGAAAAAGCTGAATATTACGGATAACGCTGGCACGGCAAAAAAGAAGGAAGATATGTCGGAGACTGAGTATTTAGAGTAGAGGTGAATGTAGATGAAATATGCAACAGCAGTGCTCAGGGAACCCATGTAAAGAACGATGATCAGGAATTGCGGAGTGAGCATGCTGAAATTGATTGAACCTGTGGGAACCACGATTAGAAGAAGGAATGGTATGGAGTAGGCAAACTGCAATGCGTTGACTGTGTAGTTTCCTACACTCTGCAGGTACTTCTTGAAATATATGGTCCCGAGTGCCCAACTTGCCGCTCCTATTGACAGGAAAAAAAGTCCTATGCCAGGCTTGACTGTTAACTGATGCAGGAATATGAGAATTATGCCGATAAACCCGAAGATTACACCCAGTGCACGAATTCCAGAGAGTTTTTCCTTAAGGAACACTACTGAAAATAGGATTGAAAGGACCGGGTAAGTGTAAATTATTATGGATGATATTGAAGAACTCTCCGTCTGTTCGCCGAGGAACCAGAAACTCATAAAAATAGTCATGTTCAAGAAGGAAAATAGCAAGAGGCTGAGATTCGTTTTCAGATCCCTCGGAATTTTTATCTTTTTCCTGAAGAATATGAAGGAGAATACGGCAGCGAGAAACACCCTGAAAAATACCAGGGACATTGGAGACTGATAGACTAGGGCAAATTTTACAAGGGGATAATTCAGTGCCCAGGATGATGCCATGGCAATAAAAGCAAGGATGTCTACGACTTTTGGCACTGAACCTGATTCTCATCTGAAATAAACAATTATTGTGAGAGCTTTTTATAAAAAAATGCCGAAAAACAACTATCAAATAGGTTCAGGACAATTACTAGTTCATCATGTCAGTTTCCCTTTTCCAGGACCGAATAAGCATACTTGATTATTTTCACAAACACGGGCTCCTGATATCTCCTTCAGCTCTGAACATCATTCTTGAAAAGAGCATGGGGCAACTGATACCGAAGATGATCATGCCGGATGTGGCAGATTCAGGTTACATTGACGAGAAGACTGTGAGACGGATCCTCAGAGGAGAAACAAAAACCGGCAGGAACGATTTCGAGGTTTATCTCCCTGATATCAAAGTGAACAGTTCAGTCGAAGACTTCAGGCAGATGTTCATAAGCAGGTACCAGAAGTTGAGTAAGATCATCGCCACATCCGGAACAATGAGGGGCTCTACGGACATCAGGACTGCAAAGAAAAGCTACGGTGAAATCAAGGTAATAGGGATGGTTTCCTCGGTCGACACCACGAAGAACGGCCATAAGAGAATGGTTATCGAGGATCTCGAGGACAACCTGCAGGTAATAATGATGAAGGACAAAGGCCCCGCGGGAGAATTAATTCTGCAGGATGAAGTCATCGGAGTGGTGGGTTCCATGGGCAAGGGATCCGGAGATCCTGTCATGTTCGTGAATGAAATTGTAAGGCCTGACATTCCATACAGGGTGATTGACGAAACGAAAAAGGAACCGGAATACGTTGCTTCTCTGTCTGATATTCACGTTGGCTCAAAGACTTTCAGGGAAAACGACTTCATGAGGATGATCTCCTGGATCAAGAGGTCAGAAGGAGAGGCACAGCACCTCAAATACCTAATACTTAGCGGAGACGTCATAGACGGTATAGGAGTCTATCCGGGGCAGGAACAGGATCTTGATATCATAAACCCTGTGGAGCAATATGAAAAACTAGGCGAATACCTGAGGGAGATTCCGGAGGATATACAGATTTTTGTCATGCCTGGAAACCATGATGTCGTAAGGCTGGCTGAACCTCAACCATATTTCACCGGGAAAGTGAAGGATATTTTTCCCGATAACGCCATAATGCTTCCAAATCCGCATACACTGAGACTTAACGGGAAGAGTGTGCTGATATACCATGGAATGTCCCTTAACGACATGGTAGAACTAGTTCCTGGAGCAAATTTCAGCACTATTGGAAAAGCCATTGATGAGATACTGAAAAGACGGCATCTTGCACCGAAGTATGGCGGCAAGACACCGCTGATTCCTTCACCAACTGATTATCACGTTATCGAGGAAGTTCCCGACATATTCATAACGGGGCATATACACTCCCACTATCTTGGCAACTATAAGGGAGTCCGGTATGTCAACTCATCTACCTGGCAGTCGCAGACTGATTACCAGAAAATGATGAATTTTGCTCCGAATCCGTCAATCCTGACAATGTTCGACCTGAACTCAAAATCTACAATATTGAAGAATTTCGAGCAATAACTTCAAACCACTTTTTTCCATAAATTCCACATTTTCCGGCTTTGTAGGGATTTTCGTCCGTATCTAAAATGAGAATTGAATTTAGAAAGTCTTGCGGATAATTTCCTCAATTTCTCTCTTGAAGGTGCTCATGAATTCTGATACTGCTTCATCTTTTATATTTGGAGGTGCAGTAATCAAACCAATTTCCGCGGTGACCTTTGCCATTCTTGCCATTGCGTCATATTCTTTGAATTTACTTTCCAGAAACTTCTCTAGAATGTTCATTATCTCGTCTTTGATGGCGTCATTCTGGTTTATCTTCCTCTTGATGTATTCTTTTATCAGGTCCTTTATTATTTCATGAATCGCCTCGAAATAGAGGTCTTCCGATGGCATTGCCTTCATGAAGTTTTTCAGATATCTCTCCACGTCTTCCGGCACAGATGATCAAGCTATCAAGATAAATAAAATTTGGCAGTACTGGATCTGTTCTTGAAAGTCTTTACCGGTATTATTACATGGAGAAGGTTGAAATTAGTATTATATAAGAGCATTCGATATGGAAAAACTCGCGATCTTTGAATGCAGGGAATTTGTATCATCGATCACATAATTACGGGGTGTAACATTGAAGAGAAGTTCAAGGGACTGGAAAAAGCGCGGTAAGATGCGCTGGAAATGGAGAAAAAAAAGAATACGAAGGCTCAAGAGAGCACGAAAATCCAATAGAGAGTAATGGGATCATGGGGTAATCAGGCTATCCTAGCGGGCTCCAGTCAGGTTATGATTAACTATGGGTCACCTGATTTATGATGAGTGACTGGAACTATGAACCGGAAGAGACCCGT
>JAJZOT010000297.1 GCA_021847855.1 Thermoplasmata archaeon
TAAATGACTGATTTCGTAAACCTTTATTACGTACTACAGAGATTCCAATATCAGTATCAATGCGGAAAAGAGGTTTTGTTGTCGGCATCAGTGTTCTGATAGTGGTTCTTGTTGTCCTGAATATACCATTAGGACCCCTTCCTCCGATTTCCAAACTGTTGAATCCTTCTCAGGGAGTCTGGTCTCCCGGCATTCCGCCATACGCCACGGGAGTGAGGGAAATCAATATTACCCAGAATGGATCCACTGCACATGTTGTAATTTATCGTGAATCCGATGGAATCATCGGAATAGCATCAAACCAGACGTGGGCCGTTTTTTATGAACAGGGCTATCTCGAGGCACAATATCGCCTTGAACAGCTGGATATACTCAAGAGGACTGCTACCGGAAATCTCTCGTCAATACTTGGCCCTTCACTGATTCCCATGGACACGTTCAACAGGGAACTCGGGAATTACAGAATTGGCATGGAAGAGGCAAAAAACCTGTCAAAGGGCAGTTACACCTATATGGCCACTTCAGAGTTCCTCATGGGGATTAATAGTTACATAGACAATCTGAGTTCCGCCAACCTCCCGGTTCTTTTCAAGCTGCTTGGCTTTATCCCGCATGACTGGGATATGGCGGATATGTTCGCAGTTATGCAGCTATTCCTGTGGTACAATAGCGCAGGAGGCTTTGATCCCCTTTATTTCAATTTCGCCCTGCAGAACATGCCTGCAGATGTAATACATGCATTCTATCCTGTATACCCTACCGGAGTTCAGAATCCAATAGTCCCTTCCAGCGTGAATCCTGCCATATACTCAGAGAACGGGAACATCCATAATCTCTCCCTTTACAGGTCATTTGTCAATCTGAGCCAGAATAACGTGTCGACGGCCTCCGTGAATTTTCTCGGAAACATAAACAGTGCCGGCAGTTCCCTCAATGATAAGGTTTCAAAGATCACGGGTGCTCCATTCAATATAAATTATCTTTCTTTCAGGGACTTCGGCAGCAACAACTGGGCAGTAAATGGCGTAAAGACCAATGGTACAGGCGCCTTGCTGGCCAACGATCCCCACCTCACAACCTCGGTGCCGTCCATATGGATAGGGTTCCAGCTGGTTTCACCGGGAATGAATGTGGTAGGTGTTACGTTCCCCGGAGTCCCTGGAATAATCCTGGGGCATAATCCGTATATAGCATGGGGCGCGACCAATGGGCAGATACAGCAAACTTATTTCTACGCGGAAACGGTGAACCGGAGTAATACCTATCAGTACCGTGACAACGGAACCTGGAAGAGCTTTCAGGTTACAAACGAAACAATCAATGTAAAAGGAGGCCCCCCGCACCATCTTACTATCGAAAAGGCAGTGAATGGCGTTGTCATCGAAAACAGTTCTGCCACAATCGCAATGGACTGGCCAGGTCTTTCCCCGACCAATGAACTTTCATTTTTCCTGAATATCGATCGAAGCGGTAGCGTGCTGCAGTTTGAAAGCAATCTTTCCAGGTATTTTAAGGTCGGAATCCAGAATTGGGCAGTTGCGGATTCTGCAGGGAACATAGGTATATTCTCGTTTGGAAATTATCCCATCGTAAATTCAGGCAACCCCAGAGGTGTCCTTCCTGGCAATGGACCTTATAACTGGGCCGGTTTCATCAGTTCACAGTATCTTCCCGGGGTGTACAACCCGGAAAGGGGCTTTGTATTTTCCGCAAACCAGATTTCAGTATCGCCGGACTATCCTTACTATGTGGGCTGGAATTATGAGTCCGGATACAGGGCTGATGAGATTCACCATGTTCTCAGCACAAACTCAAGCTTCAACACTGCTAAAATGGAAAAACTACAGCTTAACGTTCACGACTACACCACCAATATATTCCTCAAGCCACTACTGAACGCATTAAAATACGGGCAATTGAATAATACAAATGAATTCAGGAATCTTTCCGGATGGGATGGAAACATGACTGTAAATTCCTCCGCTGCCACGATTTACAATTTCTGGATACAGAATTACGTGAATTACGTCTTCAGTCCGTATATGCAATATTATAACATAACTCCACAGGAAGGGCTCGGGCAGGCTGCGTTTTTCCTCGGTCCTGACTCTTTCTATCATGGCCCGCTAATAGAAGACCTTGCTAACTGGACGACCGGTTATCAGAATATCTCCTGGTTCGGAAACATAATTAACAAGACGCCGGGAAACGCTACGACTGCAATGCTCGCAAGCTTTAACCAGACCATAAGTGAACTCACCCAGAAGTATGGCTCATATTCAAGCTCCTGGAACTGGGGCAACATACACAGGAGGTATCTCTCAAGTTTCTTCGGCATCAGCCAGTTTTCAACAGGCACGCTTCCTACTGCCGGAGGATCAAATACTGTGGATGCTTCATATGGGCTGGTCTCTGACTTTGGCCCCTCTTGGAGGCTCGTTGTAAACATGAGTCATCCGGTGGACGCTGTCGGCATTTATCCGGGCGGAATCTCAGAGAATCCGGTAAGTCCGTACTATTCGAATACTTTCTCCCAATGGAATTCCGGTGTGTATTATACATTGATACCTGCAACTGCTCCTTCTCAGTTCAGGTACCTATATACGGCAGGTGTTTCTCCATGAAGATACTGGCGCAGCGTGCTGTCATGTTCCTTGCACAGTTCGCACTTTCGTTCATATTCTCATGGGCCGGAATATGGTATGTACAGTTCATTCCTGCTTTTTTTACAGGATATCTTGCTAAGGCAGGGAAATCGTCGTTCACGATTGTCGGGCCGGCAGGAGCGCTTGGCACGATTGCCATGATCCTTATTGTTGACGGATCGGCAGGATTTGCCGAGGCATCCATGGCTTCAACCATAATTGGAATGGGATCGCCGCTCCCGTTGCTCCTCATAACCTCGCTGATTGCTTATGTGCTGTCATCCTTCGGTTCACTGGTCGGGGCTTCCGTGGTCTTCGAACACACAGAGATCGCGATAAAATGATTTTTTTATGATTTTGCAACACTTTTTTATTTTCCGGCAGCACATCAGACCAAAGTGTCAGGAATAGTAGATAAGAAATGTAAGACTACCATAATGGGGCGTAAATTATGGAAATCGGGAATGAGTCAACCGGTTCGAAGGTTTTGAAACCCTTATTGGCCGTCATAGCAACTCTTGCTCTTTCCGAAATTTTCATTGCAGACTTTATGACTTACGAGATGCCATGGCTCATTGTAGGCAGGCTCTACCTATA
>JAJZOT010000298.1 GCA_021847855.1 Thermoplasmata archaeon
TATAGGTAGAGCCTGCCTACAATGAGCCATGGCATCTCGTAAGTCATAAAGTCTGCAATGAAAATTTCGGAAAGAGCAAGAGTTGCTATGACGGCCAATAAGGGTTTCAAAACCTTCGAACCGGTTGGCTCATTCCCTATATCCACAATATACGCCCCATTATGGTAGTCTTACATTTCTTATCTACTATTCCTGACACTTCGGCCTGATGTGCTGCCGGAAAATAAAAAAGTGTTGCAAAATCATAAAAAATCATTTTATCGCGATCTCTGTGTGTTCGAATACAACAGAAGCCCCTACCAGCGAACCGAAGGATGACAGCACATAAGCAATCAGAGAAGTTATGAGGAGCAACGGGAGAGGCGATCCCATTCCAATTATGGTTGAAGCCATGGATGCCTCGGCAAATCCTGCTGATCCGTCAACAATGAGGATCATGGCAATTGTACCAAGCGCTCCTGCCGGTCCGACAATCGTGAATGAGGATTTCCCTGCCTTTGCAAGATATCCGGTAAAAAAAGCCGGAATGAACTGTACATACCATATTCCAGCCCATGAGAATACGAAAGAAAGTGCGAACTGTGCAAGGAACATGACGGCACGCTGCGCCAATATCTTCATGGAGAAACACCTGCCGTATAGAGGTACCTGAACTGAGAAGGAGCTGTTGCAGGTATTAATGTGTAATACACACCGGAATTCCACTGGGAGAAAGTATTCGAATAGTACGGACTTACTGGATTCTCTGAGATTCCACCCGGATAAATGCCGACAGCGTCCACGGGATGACTCATGTTTACAACGAGCCTCCACGAGGGGCCAAAGTCAGAGACCAGTCCATATGAAGCATCCACAGTATTTGATCCTCCAGCAGTAGGAAGCGTGCCTGTGGAAAACTGGCTGATGCCGAAGAAACTTGACAGATACCTCCTGTGTATGTTGCCCCAGTTCCAGGAGCTTGAATATGAACCATACTTCTGGGTGAGTTCACTTATGGTCTGGTTGAAGCTTGCGAGCATTGCAGTCGTAGCGTTTCCCGGCGTCTTGTTAATTATGTTTCCGAACCAGGAGATATTCTGATAACTGGTTGTCCAGTTAGCAAGGTCTTCTATGAGCGGGCCATGATAGAAAGAGTCAGGACCGAGGAAAAACGCAGTCTGCCCGAGCCCTTCCTGTGGAGTTATGTTATAATATTGCATATAAGGGCTGAAGACATAATCGACGTAATTCTGTATCCAGAAATTGTAAATCGTGGCAGCGGAAGAGTTTACAGTCATGTTTCCATCCCATCCGGAAAGATTCCTGAATTCATTTGTATTATTCAATTGCCCATATTTTAATGCGTTCAGGAGTGGCTTGAGGAATATATTTGTGGTGTAGTCGTGTACGTTAAGCTGAAGTTTTTCCATTTTAGCAGTGTTGAAGCTTGAGTTTGTGCTGAGAACATGGTAAATTTCATCAGCCCTGTATCCGGACTCATAATTCCAGCCGACGTAGTATGGATAGTTCTGGGATACAGAAATCTGGTTTGCGGAAAATACAAAGCCCCTTTCCGGGTTGTACACCCCTGGAAGATACTGTGAACTGATGAAACCGGCCCAGTTATAAGGTCCATTGCCTGGAAGGACCCCCCTCGGGTTACCTGAATTTATGATGGGATAATTTCCATACGAGAATATACCTATGTTCCCTGCAGAATCCGCAACTGCCCAATTCTGGATTCCGACCTTGAAATATCTGGAAAGATTGCTTTCAAACTGCAGTACGTTACCGCTTCGATCTATATTCAGGAAAAATGAAAGTTCATTGGTCGGGGAAAGACCAGGCCAGTCCATTGCGATTGTGGCAGAACTGTTTTCGATGACAACGCCATTCACTGCCCTTTCGATAGTAAGATGGTGCGGGGGAGCTCCTTTTACATTGATTGTTTCGTTTGTAACCTGAAAGCTCTTCCAGGTTACGTTGTCAAGGTACTGATAGGTATTATTCCGGTTCACTGTTTCCGCGTAGAAATAAGTTTGCTGTATCTGCCCGTTGGTCGCGCCCCATGCTATATACGGATTATGCCCCAGGATTATTCCAGGGAATCCGGGGAACGTAACACCTACCACATTCATTCCCGGCGAAACCAGCTGAAATCCTATCCATATGGACGGCACCGAGGTTGTGAGGTGAGGATCGTTGGCCAGCAAGGCGCTTGTGTCATTGGTCTTTACACCATTTACTGCCCAGTTATTGCTGCCGAAGTCCTTGAAAGAAAGATAATTTATATTGAATGGAGCACCTGTGATCTTTGAAACCTTATCATTGAGGGAACTGCGGGCACTGATTATGTTTCCGAGAAAGTTCACGGAGGCAGTTGACACGTTATTCTGGCTCAAATTGACGAATGATTTGTAAAGAGAAAGGTTATGGATGTTTCCGTTCTCTGAGTATATGGAAGGATTCACACTGGAAGGGACTATTGGATTCTGTACTCCGGCAGGGTATACGGGATAGAATGCGTGTATTACATCTGCAGGCATGTTCTGCAAGGCGAAATTGAAATAAAGAGGATCAAAGCCTCCTGCGCTATTGTACCACAGGAATAGCTGCATAACAGCGAACAGATCCGCCATATTCCAGTCGCGCGGGATAAAGCCAAGCAGCTTGAAAAGAACCGGGAGGTTGGCGGAACTCAGATTGTCTATGTAACTATTTATCCCCTTTAGGAACTCTGAAGTGGCCATATAGGTATAACTGCTCTTTGACAGGTTTTTTGCCTCTTCCATGCCAATTCTGTAGTTCCCGAGCTCCCTGTTGAACGTGTCCATGGGAATCAGTGAAGAACCGAGTATGGATGAGAGATTTCCGGTGGCAGTCCTCTTGAGTATATCCAGCTGTTCAAGGCGGTATTGTGCCTCGAGATAGCCCTGTTCATAAAAAACGGCCCACGTCTGGTTTGATGCTATTCCAATGATTCCATCGGATTCACGATAAATTACAACATGTGCAGTGGAGCCATTCTGGGTAATATTGATTTCCCTGACTCCCGTAGCGTAAGGTGGAATGCCGGGAGACCACACTCCCTGAGATGGATTCAACAGTTTGGAAATAGGAGGAAGGGGGCCTAACGGTATATTCAGGACAACAAGAACCACTATCAGAACACTGATGCCGACAACAAAACCTCTTTTCCGCATTGATACTGATATTGGAATCTCTGTAGTACGTAATAAAGGTTTACGAAATCAGTCATTTA
>JAJZOT010000299.1 GCA_021847855.1 Thermoplasmata archaeon
GTGTATTGGAATATGGCATCCATGCCTATGGAACGACTGGTCAAGCTTTCCTCCATTGTTATCGCGTATTATCTGCCTGAATTAATATTTTTGCACCGTCATCAAAACGCATAAGAATCTTCAATTCATGACGAAGTTCATCTGGGAAACAGTGACAAGTCGGAATTTTTAAAGAAAGAGTAAGAAATTTACAATAAATTTTAAGTTCAACAGATGCCAAATATTAGTGAGTAATGATTCATAATGTCTATTATCCATACTGAAAGGGAAAGGAATGATTCCTGTTTCAAAAAGGAGCAACTCGCAGATCCTCCTGAGGGAAAAAACACTTAGATAATGGTTGTAAGATAAACGGATACCAAATTTTAATTAATAGATCATGGGTATCACACTATATAATGTATTACGGAGAAGTTAGTATTAAAAGCGAATGTGGGGTCACATCCATTGCTGACACCGTCGAGAAGAAAATCTTGATAACCAGTGTATGGCCATTACAGGATGGCACTAATTACTCTGTGGCAGTCTGGAGGAAAGGGGAAACAGGAGGACTTAACACTGGAGAATTCCATGATATCAAGCAATTTGTAGTTAGAGGAAATAACAAGATTAACGCAGCCTTTATAGTTAAAAAAGGGCACGGAATTACCGATTCACTTATTTCCTCCAGTGCTGTACCTGTTTTTCCCATAATCAGTGGAGGAGGGATAGAAACCTTCTTCTTCTTTTTCCTCAATAAGGATAATTTTGAAACCCTTGTGCAAACTCTGCATAGGCACAATAAGGTTGAGGTGGCAGAATTCTACAAAGCTGACCCACTTCAGATATATAATCAGATGAACAAACAATCTGTCCAAGGATTGATTACACACCTGTCGGATACTGAATTGAGTACACTGAAGCGTGCATACCATTGTGGATACTTTGAATGGCCGCGGGTTTCAAATCTTGAGACGCTTTCTTCCAATGCCCATATCTCAAAGGTTGCTATATTACACCATATTCGCAATGCGGAAAATAAACTCCTGAAAGTGATCTTTGGCCTTTAGAGGATAATGAACGGGCATTCTTTTTAATCCCTTTGTATACAACATGCCAGATCAACGCGCTACACCGTACGATTAGGCGGGTCATACTGCTTCAGATGTTTATCCTATGTGAGCGGGAAGACCCCTTGACCCGGCAAGGGGATGAAAGCGAACCGTAATATATCCAGATATAATCGTTTAAACAATGTTCAGGACCGTTAAACTGAAGCTTCCCTACGATCAATCACTCCTTGAAACGGGGAAGAGATTCAGGGAAGCATGCCAGGCAGTCCTGGACTATGGCTTTTCGGAACACACATTCAACAAGAACAGGCTGGACAGGGCAACCTACAGAAATATCAGGAAAGACATACCAACCCTTCCATCTGCGCTGGTACAGACTGCAAGGGATACGGCATCCGAGGCATTGAAACAGACAAAACTTCAGAAAGAAATTAAAAGGAAATCACTCACAATAAGATACGACAGGAGGACATTCAGGTTCTATCCCGATTCTTTTACGATATCTTTAACAACCGTGGCCGGAAGGCTTGTGTTTCCCGTTGCAAAATCACCCCTCATCGATAAATACAGGGGGGAATACACCAATGCGCAGGTATTCATCGATGCAAAACATGGAAAGATGTCTGTGATGATCCAGGTGGAACTCCCGGACGAAGAGGTGGAAAAAGAGGTAAATGAAGAGGCAAAAGCAATAGGAATAGACAGGGGCGTGAAGAACATAGCAGTGTTATCAAACAACATGTTCTTCAATTCAGGGCAGCTGAGAAGCGTTAAGGGAAGATATAGATACAACAGGTCAAAATTACAGCACGCAGGCACTCGTTCAGCTCATCGCAGACTGAGGGAACTGAGCGGACGAGAGAGACGGTTCGTGCAGAACACAAATCATGTCATATCAAGACAGATCGTGAATCTTCCGTACAATGTAATTGCCCTTGAATATCTGGAATCGGCAGGGATGAGAAGAAAGAACAACGGGAAGAGATTCAATACCATGCTTGGTTCATGGTCTCCATACCAGTTAGAACTGTTCGTAGAGTACAAGGCAGTGGAAATGGGCAAAATGATAATCTATGTAAACCCGAAGTATACATCCCAGAAATGCTCGAAGTGCAGATACACGGACAGGAACAACAGGAAAGGATCGATATTCCACTGCCTTCGCTGCAACTTCGAACTCCATGCTGATCTCAACGCCTCAAGAAACATCGGAATACTTGGTATATCTGAGTATTTCAGGCTGATGTCAACCAGCCAATCGTTGCGTCACCCAGACAGCAACAAGCTCCCTGCGTTAGCTGGGAGTAGATGACCCATACTGGCATTCTTACCTCTCTGCATTTTGGTCTCTCGCATTGTGCCAATGATCATTGACCTTTGTCGAAAAACGACTGTCATCAGACATATTTTTAGATAAATTCCGGAATAATATAGTCGGGATTCCTCTACAAAGTTAATCTGTTAACTTCTTAGGTTAAATATACAGCGTACATGGAATACAGATGACAGGAAGTGTCACATCGAAAAACACTACAGTTCAGGAATCGACAGGATTCAGTAAAAAATCAGGTATAGCAGTGGTATCTCAATTTTTTGGATTTTTTCTGGATGCGTATGACTTAACTTTAATTCTATCAATAGCCCCAGTTTTAGCAGGTATTTTTTTCCCTGCCAGTATCAACCCGCTTCTAGGCACATTTGAAATTTTACTGGTTTATGCGTTAACCATCATTTTCAGACCTCTAGGTTCAGCGATTTTTGGAAATCTGGGAGATAAATTGGGAAGAAAGAATATATTGATAATCACCATACTTGGACTAGCAGGTTCAAGCGGTTTAACGGCGGCGTTACCAAATTATGCCACAGCAGGCGTAATGTCTTTCACTCTGTTCGCCCTGCTAAGGATATCGGTAGGAACATTTGCAGGAGGGGAATATGCTGCTGGACATCCATTTGCCATGGAGTGGACTCCCAGTAAGTGGAGAGGAACCATCAGTGGTGTGATTCAAGGGGGTTTTCCATTTGGAGCTGCAGCCGCCGCTTCAGTGGAAGGATTATTCCTGGGTGCTTTTGGCATCTCCGGTCTCGAAAGCTATGCCTGGAGGTACCTATTTCTGACAACTATCATCCCTGCAGTAATCGCCCTAATTTTGAGATTGAAAGCAAGCGACACACCAATCTTTAATTC
>JAJZOT010000300.1 GCA_021847855.1 Thermoplasmata archaeon
TCAGCCTGTTATAGCTCTGAACCTCCTCTATATACCTCTCCACCTCCTCATCTGTCGCCCTGTAACTTCCGATGCCCAGATCTCTTCTCACTATATCGGCAATGAGAACGCTTAACGCCTGCGCTGTTCCACCGGCACCTCTAATGGGTCCTGAGTATGATACCGATACGTAGTTGCTTCCGTCATCATTTGAATCGATGCTGACGTCCGCTATGCCCTCAAGCGGTGCCACCAGTATTCCCTCCGTAAGTATGGCAAGCCCAACCCTCACGGCCTTGTCCACCGCCATTCTTGGTCCCTGGTTGTTGTACATACTTGCCACAAGCCGTGATATGCTTATTGATACCTCTTCCCTTGTGTGATCTACAGACTGCTTCCTGATCTCCTCTGCTATTCCCCTTATACCTATAAGCTCCTCAATCCTGTCAGCCATATCGGAAGCAAGTGGCATCTCAACATCTTCCCTTACATCCTTTCCAAGAGCCCTTACCCTTTTTGCAACTGAATAGCAGGATTCTACGCTTTCCCTGATTATTTTATCGTATGCGCTCCTGAAGCTTTCCTGTTCTGTCATTTGAGTATGTCAGCTATGAGAAGCTTATCCATCAACTTTGCCTTTATTACTATTTTCCTGGAAAAATAAGCCTTCATTGGATCGAGTTTCCTGTCCAGTATGTCCGAAAAATCCTGCGTACTTGATTTGAGAACGATATCCGGGGAATCCAGGTGATCCTTGACCAATATGGATCCGTTCTTGATCTCAAAGAATATATTCTCGGAATCGTCCAGCTCTATGCATGCAGTCCTGTCCAGTTTGGATATCTTCTGCATTTTTTCAGGATTTGACTGAATCTTCATGTTCGCTTCATCCAGTAATTTTAAGATTCTTTCCCGCAAGTTTCACCCCTTCCATTTTTCTCTGGTACTCTAGAGCTGACAGTACAAGATGCATGTGAACTCTGGATGGTGAGAGCGGCCTTGATTTGAATTCACTGTGGTACTGTGTTGCAATATAATTGTCCCTGTCAGTGAGTTCAAGTATCTCCATCCTTATCTTCTCATCGTCTGTGCCCGAGAAGATCATACCCATCCTGTTTATCCTCTCTATATATGAAGGATTAACTTCATAGCGATGCCTGTGCCTTTCGTAGATTTCACCTGATCTGTACAATTCACTTGCAATTGTTCCTTCCTTAATGAGAACCTTCTTTGAACCCAGCCTCATTGTACCACCCATATCCTTAACGCTGTACTGTTCCGGCAAAAGATCTATAACCGGGTTCTTTGTATTTTCCTGGAATTCAGAACTGTTTGCATCGGAAAGTCCCAGAACATTTTTTGCAAACTCTATGACTGAGACCTGGAAACCAAGACATATGCCCAGATAAGGAATCATATTTTCTCTTGCATATCTTGCAGCCTCTATCTTGCCCGTAACTCCCCTGTAACCAAACCCTCCGGGAACAATTATGCCGCTCACATCCCTCAAGTGTTCCGTTGACTTCAACAGATCGTCGGAATTTATCCACTTCAACCTGACCCTGATTCCAGTATTGCCGGTTACATGGGAGAATGCCTCTTTATGGCTCATGTAAGCATCCTGAAGCTCCGTATATTTTCCAACAACAGCGATTTCCACCATTTCCACTGGATTCCTGAGATTTTCCAGAAACTTAGTCCATGGTTCGCTGAAACTTACAAGTTTGAGAGAGAATTTCTTTTCAATGTACCTCTCAAGATTCTGGTTGTGCATGATTTCCGGAAGAAAATAGGTGTTTGGTATATCGTTTATCCCTATAATTCCACTTTCAGGAACATCAGTGAACAGTGAAAGTCTCCTCTTGGTCTGTTCCTGTAGTGGATTTTTTGACCTGCAGAACAGGAGATCCGGTTGAATACCTATCTCCCTCAGTTCCTTGACACTATGCTGTGTTGGCTTGGTCTTCTGTTCCTCCACGGAACCCAGCTCTGGAACCAGTGTTACATGGCCGAAGAGAACAGAGTTTTCACCCTCTTCCTGTTTCAATTGCCTCAGCGCCTCAAGAAAAGGCATGGATTCTATATCCCCAACAGTTCCTCCAACCTCAATCATGACTATGTCCACATCGGATGAATTTCCTATGATCCTGATACGCCTCTTGATCTCGTTTGTTATGTGGGGGATTATCTGTACCGTGCTTCCAAGATAATCACCTCTTCTTTCCCTCTCTATTACTTCTTTGTAGATCTTCCCCGTGGTTATGTTGTTATCACCACTCAGGTTTATGTCAAGGAATCTTTCGTAATTGCCCAGATCCAGATCTACTTCACTTCCGTCGTCCAGAACAAAAACCTCACCATGCTGGTATGGATTCATGGTACCTGCATCATAATTCAGGTATGGATCTATTTTAATGGCAGTTACCCTCAGACCATTTGATTTCAAAAGATGTGAAAGGCTTGAGGTAATGGTTCCTTTACCCAGTCCAGAGAGGACTCCTCCGGTTATAATTATGTATCGCACTATGGATAAGCTTTTTTTTCTTAATTAATTTTCGTTGATCATCTGTATCCGTTTATATGGTATCAAAAACGCCTCACCTTTTTTTCAGCATTTGAATCATGATGGGATGCTCCTCATTCCGGTATTTCTCAACAACTGGAAAATCCTTCTTGAAGAAATCAACAGTGGCCAAGTGGGTGGAGCAGGCGATTCAAGCGGATTTAAGATGACCATACTCGATGATTATCTTGAATCGAAATGGAAGAAGATGAAAGGATGGCAGGAGCTCCATGTTGTCATCTCCATCCACGATGTTTCTGCCAGGCATTCACAATAACAGATGACCATGGGAACGATACCAGATCCGGAAGAAAGATGCTTCAGGATACTGTCAAGATGCTGAAGAAACTGTTTGGGGATAAGGCATACCATACAGAGGGCATATACAACATTCTTTCACGAAACGGAGTGGAGGCTGTTATTCCACTAATGAAGAGTGCATCCACATCCTCTAGGGATTCACCGATTCAAAGGAGAAGTTAGTGAGGATGGTGAAAAATATTGGAGAAGATCAGTGGAAGGAGGAGATAGGATACGGCAAAAGGTGGATAGTTAAATTCTATTTTTCTGACCTGAAAAGAACCATGGGGGAAGTGATAAAGGCGATAAGGCCAGACAATATAGCGCATAAGATTGCAATTAAGGTCGTGCATTACGATGAAATGATGGGCATGGCTGAGGCATACTAATTATAAAA
>JAJZOT010000301.1 GCA_021847855.1 Thermoplasmata archaeon
ACGGGTCTCTTCCGGTTCATAGTTCCAGTCACTCATCATAAATCAGGTGACCCATAGTTAATCATAACCTGACTGGAGCCCGCTAGGATAGCCTGATTACCCCATGATCCCATTACTCTCTATTGGACTTTCGTGCTCTCTTGAGCCTTCGTATTCTTTTCTTTCTCCATTTCCAGCGCATCTTACCGCGCTTTTTCCAGTCCCTTGAACTTCTCTTCAATATTACACCCCGTAATTATGTGATCGATGATACAAATTCCCTGCATTCAAAGATCGCGAGTTTTTCCATATCGAATGCTCTTATATAATACTAATTTCAAACTCCCCCATGTAATAATGCCGGTAAAGACTTTCATAAACAGATCCAGTACTGCCAAATTTTATTTATCTTGATAGGTTGATCATCTGTGCCGGAAGACGTGGAGAGATATCTGAAAAACTTCATGAAGGCCATGCCCTCAGAAGACCTCTATTTCGAGGCTATTCATGAAATAATAAAGGACCTGATAAAAGAATACATCAAGAGGAAGATAAACCAGAATGACGCTATTAAAGACGAAATAATGAACATTCTAGAAAAGTTTCTGGAAAGTAAATTCAAAGAATATGACGCAATGGCAAGAATGGCTAAGGTCACCGCAGAAATTGGTTTGATCACTGCACCTCCAAGCATAAAAGATGAAGCGGTATCAGAATTCATGAGCACCTTCAAGAGAGAGATTGAGGAAATTATCCGCAAGACTTTCTGAATTCATTTCTCATTTTAGATAGGGGCAAAAATCCAGACAAAGCCAGAAAATGCAGAATTTACGGAAAAAAGTGGTTTGAAGTTATTGCTCGAAATTCTTCAATATTGTAGATTTTGAGTTCAGGTCGAACATTGTCAGGATTGACGGATTTGGGGCGAAATTCATCATTTTCTGGTAATCAGTCTGTGACTGCCAGGTTGATGAGTTGACATACCGAACTCCCTTATAGTTGCCCAGATAGTGGGAGTGTATATGCCCCGTTATAAATATGTCGGGAACTTCCTCGATAACGTGATAATCAGTTGGTGAAGGAATCAGCGGTGTCTTGCCACCATACTTCGGTGCAAGATGCCGTCTTTTCAGTATCTCATCAATGGCTTTTCCAATAGTGCTGAAATTTGCTCCGGGAACTAGTTCTACCATGTCGTTAAGAGACATTCCATGGTAAATCAGCACGCTCTTCCCGTTAAGCCTCAGTGTATGCGGATTTGGCAGCATTATGGCGTTATCGGGAAAAATCTCCTTCACTTTCCCGGTGAAATATGGTTGAGGTTCAGCCAGCCTTACGACATCATGGTTTCCAGGCATGACAAAAATCTGTATATCCTCCGGAATCTCCCTCAGGTATTCGCCGAGTTTTTCATATTGCTCCACAGGATTTATGATGTCAAGATCCTGTTCCTGCCCTGGATAGACTCCTATGCCGTCTATGACATCCCCGCTCAGTATGAGGTATTTGAGGTGCTGTGCCTCTCCTTCTGACCTCTTGATCCAGGAGATCATCCTCATGAAGTCGTTTTCCCTGAAAGTCTTTGAGCCCACGTGAATATCAGACAGAGAGGCAACGTATTCCGGTTCCTTTTTCGTTTCGTCAATCACCCTGTATGGAATGTCAGGCCTTACAATTTCATTCACGAACATCACAGGATCTCCGGATCCCTTGCCCATGGAACCCACCACACCGATGACTTCATCCTGCAGAATTAATTCTCCCGCGGGGCCTTTGTCCTTCATCATTATTACCTGCAGGTTGTCCTCGAGATCTTCGATAACCATTCGCTTATGGCCGTTCTTCGTGGTGTCGACCGAGGAAACCATCCCTATTACCTTGATTTCACCATAGCTTTTCTTTGCAGTCCTGATGTCCGAAGAGCCCCTCATGGTTCCGGATGTGGCGATGATCTTGCTCAGCTTCTGGTACCTGCTTATGAACATCTGCCTGAAGTCTTCGACTGAACTGTTCACTTTGATATCGGGAAGATAAACCTCGAAATCATTCCTGCCGGTTTTTGTTTCCCCCCTGAGGATTCGCCTCACAGTCTTCTCATCAATGTAACCTGAATCTGCAACATCCGGCATGATCATCTTCGGTATCAGTTGCCCCATGCTCTTTTCAAGGATAATGTTCAAAGCTGAAGGAGATATCAGGAGCCCGTGTTTGTGAAAATAATCAAGTATGCTGATTCTGTCCTGAAAAAGGGAAACTGACATGATGAACTAGTAATTGTCCTGAACCTATTTGATAGTTGTTTTTCGGCATTTTTTTATAAAAAGCCCTCACAATAATTGTTTATTTCAGATAAGAATCAGGTTCAGTGCCAAAAGTCATAGACATCCTCGCTTTTATTGCCATGGCATCATCATGGGCACTGAATTATCCCCTTGTAAAATTTGCCCTGGTTTATCAGTCTCCAATGTCACTGGTATTTTTCAGGGTGTTTCTCGCTGCCGTATTCTCCTTCATATTCTTCAGGAAAAAAATAAAAATTCCGAGGGACTTGAAAACGAATCTCAGCCTTTTGATATTTTCCTTCCTGAACATGACTATTTTTATGAGTTTCTGGTTCCTCGGCGAACAGACGGAGAGTTCTTCAATATCCTCCATAATAATTTACACTTACCCGGTCCTTTCAATCCTATTTTCTGTGGTATTCCTTAAGGAAAAACTTTCGGGAATTCGTGCATTGGGTGTAATCTTCGGGTTTATCGGCATAATTCTCATATTCCTGCATCAGCTAACAGTCAAGCCTGGCATAGGACTTTTTTTCCTGGCAATAGGAGCGGCAAGCTGGGCACTCGGAACCATATATTTCAAGAAATACCTGCAGGGTGTGGGAAACTACACAGTCAACGCATTGCAGTTTGCCTACTCCATACCATTCCTTCTTCTAATCGTGGTTCCCACAGGCTCAATCAATTTCAGCATGCTCACTCCGCAGTTCCTGATCATCGTTCTTTACATGGGTTCCCTGAGCACTGCTGTTGCATATTTCATCTACATTCACCTCTATTCTAAATACTCAGTCTCCGACATATCTTCCTTCTTTTTTGCCGTGCCTGCGTTATCCGTAATATTCAGCTATTTCCTGCTGAACGAGAATAATTCGCTTGCCACTTACCTCGGATTCTTTATGATCTCTCTTGGAATCTTTCTCAGTTCACGTAAACAGAATAATGGGATAATGCAAATTCCAGATTAATTCTACAA
>JAJZOT010000017.1 GCA_021847855.1 Thermoplasmata archaeon
GAACAGTTTTCCTCTTCACATCTTTGTTCAGTATTTTATAAACATCCTCTTCGCTGTAATCATACCGCTTGTTAGGCATCACAGTGTACCTGATCCTGCCATCATGTGCATAGACATGAAGCGTCTTTCTGGATATCTGTAACAGGTTCAGGACTTCTTCAGCTTTCATTGTTAATAATATATATATTATGTGTATATAATGCTATCGTTATCATAGACTATATGGAATTACAATTTGGTTCATAATAATACTATTTGTTTAGTCAGGCAATTATTCTGATGCCGCGGAGTATCGGGTTGAAACTTATCTCCTTCAAATGTCGGAATTTCTTGTTCATTCATTTCAAGTATTCCCCGATATCTGAAATAAAAGGTGATCCAATATAGGGTGAAATCAAAAAAAATTTGAGATAGAGTATATCTCAGGTAAATTCATTATTGTCTATTATCCCCTCATCCTTTACCTTGCCCATTGCCATGAATACCAGCATTATGACGCCCGTTACAATGAGATTGACAACAAGGGCGAATATACCAACATATATGAAATCAAGGTTCTTGTAGAGAGATGTACCAAACCCAAGCTGATACAGCATCGCTATTGCAGTGGTCATTCCTGCAAACCAACCCAGTCCAGCCGCATACTTGTTTACTTTTCTTGTATATAGGGAGATGTATACGGCCGGCAAGGTTTGTAATATAAAGGCCCCTCCCATTGTCTGCAGGTAAACTATCTCGGTAGATGCTGCCGGTACGAGGGAGAATGCAAGCGCCGCAATAATAACAACCACGACCAATGTTCTGGACAGCCATGTTTGGGTTCCAGATGATGCATTGGGGTTAATATATTCCAGATATACATTTCTCGTGAGAAGGTTTGCTGATGCTATTGCCATTATGGAGGCAGGCACTATACTACCCACAACAACTGCCGCAAAGACAAATGCGGTGAATGTACTGGGCATTTCGGCAATTATCAGATCAGGGAAAGCCAGTGAACTGTTTGCCGGCGTATATAGATGTCCCGCCTGGACCACTGCAGCAATTCCCAGTATTGCAACAAATAACAGGAGTACGTTATAAAGTGGCAAAAGAGACGCGTTTCTTTTTATTGTTCTTGAATCTTTTGACCCAAGAGTCCCCGATACTGCGTGAGGATAGAGGAAAAGTGCCAGAGCCGATCCAAGAGCAAGGGTAACATATCCAAGTTGCAGTACAGGTGGCAGGGATATGGTCTTTGGTGATATTGCACCCGCAGCAGCGAACATGTGGGTAAAGCCTCCAAGCTTTATTGGAATATATATAATCACCACAAGTACTGATAACCATATTATTGCGTCTTTTGCAATTGCAGTTAGGGCTGGTCCTCTCAACCCGCTCAGGAATGTAAAACCTGCAACTAAAAGGAAAGCAATTATAAGGGCAATGGTGACAGGTATAAGAAGGGCACTCAAAACGTACTTTATGCCAACGATCTGAAGGGCGATATATGGCAATTCAGCCAGAACACCTGTAAGGGCAATCAGAAGAGCAAAAAATTTGCTCGAAAATCTGTCCTTTACGAAATCAGATGCGGTTATATACCCCCTTTTTTTGGATACTGTCCATAACCTTGGCATAGTGGCGTATACTATTGGGTAGATCATTATCCCATATGTCACAGCGAACATTCCCAGAGTCCCACTGCTTGATGCCAGGCCCGGCACTGCTATGAGAGTGTATGCAGTATAAAGATCACCACCGAGCAGGAACCACATGACAACAGTACCGAATCTTCTCCCTCCTATACCCCATTCGGCGATGTCATCCATTGTCTTTGGCTTTCTCCAAAAATATGCGAGAAATCCTATTGCCAGAACAATAATAACGACACCAAAGAATATCGCATATTGCGCAAGTGAAACAGCCATCAGCTACCACTTCCTTTGGCCTGCTCGACTTTTTCAACGTAATATACAGTCATCGTTATGGCAGCAGCAATAAATATCCAGAGAAGTTGATACCAATAAAAGAACGGCCAACCTCCTACTTCCGGATTAACACGGTTATAGATCCCTATACCAAGTACCATGAAAAAATACGGTATGGCTAGGAGAATAAATTTCAGAAATTTATTCATGAAAAGAGCAATGATCTAAAGTCTATTTTAATATTTCCTTTGAAGTAAATTTTTTAACATATCGAGCTGGAATTCTCCTTTCGCAAAATATGGGATAAAACGAGGGAAAACACAATATTGTTGTCAGGATATTGTTCAGTCCACTGACCGACAGGAGTGAAAGAGGAGAGATAACATATTGCTTCATGCGTGCCTGTGCACGCAAAGTGGATGGCTTAGAAAGAAGGACGGCGTACCTTCGGGTCGAAGGGAATCCAAGCCCATGGAGATTCCGCCAGCAACCTTCGAATTAGGAAGCTCACTGCGGGATCTGGGAGAGGAGATCACTGTTATTTGCCAAATAATAGCCTGGTTGAAATCAGTCATAGCCACAGCCGCACTGTATGGCATCTATTTCCCTCTCATGTTCCACTCCGCACATTGAACATTCATACTTTCCTTTTTCCAGAAGCTTCACCCCCATCATTACAAAATGAACCATGGGATGCATATAAAATTTACGATTCAAATATTCGTCAATTGACTTAATTTTTGGGAGATTTAACATACGCAGGGGCTATTTTGAATGCTGGAAGAATTTTTGTACCGCTCTGTTAAACTACCTGTAAATTTCCCTTCATATTTTATAGGTAGATTACATAAACAGGCATGGAAGTAAAGGTTATTGAAGAAGAAATCAACGTTGCCGGTTCACAGATATTTCAAAGAAAATACCATAACAGTGAAAATAAGAAGAATATGCTTCTTCTCCACGGGTGGGCGTTTACCTCTAAAAACTGGGAAGATATAGGAGTTTTCGATCATTTTTCCAGACTGGGTTTTAATGTATATGCAATAGACTATCCCGGCTTTGGGAAGTCACCATCATCGGAAAAATACGGGATTGATAGAGGAAAAATAACTAATGGATCAAAACTGGTAAATGATTACTTGGCGGCATCCGGACTGGATCATGCATTTCTTTTGGGTGCTTCAATGGGAGGTGGCATTGTTATGCGTTCAATCCTTGACTTCCCCCAGAAAGTGGATGGAGTTATTGCAGTTGCTCCTGCCTGGGTTGAAAATGAAGAGAATAGAATGAAAAAAATTGAAAAACCTGTTCTTTTTATCTGGGGGTCAGAAGACAGTGTTATCTCTCCTGATCTCGGAAAAATATATTCAAAGGCAGTAAATGGATCTGAACTTGAAATAATCAAAGGAGCCGGGCATCCTGCATATCTTCATAACCCAGAAGAGTTTTTCTCTCTTTCGGAAAAATTCCTGAAGAAATTCAGTTGAATATGCCCATTTTTCGGGCTGTTTAGAGCAGTCTTCTGGACTTACCACCTTAAGACGCAAATATACGAACTTTAGAGAAGAGATCTGTTATGGATACTAAGAATAATAACAGATGATGGTAGAATTGTAACCTGGACAGCATAAAAATGAAAAAAAATTTGCAGCAGTATTAATACACGGGACATAACTGCCCTTTGCTGAGTGCAATATTTGTATTACCAATTGGTATTACATGTTATGGAGATTATAACCGCCAGGATTGATAAGGAAACAAAAGAAAAAATGAAAAAAATTTTCTTGTATCAACTGGAGCGATGTGAACAGAGAATCTGTAATCAGGCGAATAACGGAGGAGGAGTCTAAAAGACTTACAATTAACAGAAACGAGATAGCGGAGGGTATTGCAATAGCCGCAAAGGTCCGCAAGTCATCACGAGGATGGAATTCCACAGAGGAAATAAGGAAATGGAGAGACCAGGGAACATAGTACCTGATGCCTCAGTCGTGGTAAAATGGTTCGTTGATGAGGAACACCGACATATCTTTACAATTACTTGAGGATTATCTGAATGGCAAAGTAACGCTCTATTCTGTTCAGCTGATGCCTTATGAGGTCATTAATGCCCTTAGATATAATAGGCTACAGATGAGAGACGCCTCAAAATATATATGAAAGAGCTTATCGTGTAGGTACTTTGAGTACATGCGTTTAAGCCAGTGCATTTGAATTACCGACACTTTCGCAGAGACCGCAGTTCATGCACCTTTCAGTTTCTGATTCAATTCTGTCCATCAGTTGTCCTGATTCGGGGTCATCTTTTCCCATAATGGGTCAGTATGATAAACCGTGAAATGATGGTTTTAAAACTATTTCATCCTGAAAGTTCCTGAGACCTGTAACCTCCTTTAAATGATCAGGGTTGCCTGAAACCATCATCTTCAATCAAAGTACCATCAGAGAACGGATCATACACACTCCTTACCCTTATGCTCACCATCTCCTTTCTTGCCTGAGATACTGCAAGGGGATGCACAATTTTTGCACCTCCCAGGGATATCTTTTCAGCCTGATCGTACGATAAGTTCCTCAGGACCCTGCAAGCAACCTGGTCTTTCGGATCACCGGTCATTATTCCATCCACATCTTTCCACAGGGTAAGATTCATGGAACCCACGCATGATGCAACAACAGATGCGGTATAGTCGCTTCCATCCCTGCCTAGAAGGGTTGTTTCTCCCTTCGTGTTTCTTCCTATATAGCCTGTAATTACTGGTATTTTACCGTACATCACGTCCTTTATCAGGGTATCCCTGATATTCAGGGCAGTTTTTTCAATGGAAACAATCCCGTTGAGGTAATCTCCCTCAGTTATTACACCAAGATCGTCAGCCTGATACCCCACTGCTGATTTTCCAGCCTGCCTTAGAGCTGCAACTGTGAGATCCACTGAAAGTCTTTCTCCGAAACTCTGAAGAAATGCCGATATTCTCTCCGGTTTTTCCGCATTACCTGACATGATCAGTTCAAGTTTCTCCATTCTCTCCAGTGATGATTTCAGATCTCTGCGGTAATTGTTGAGAAAAACACCCTTAAGTGCCAATTCCGCTATCTCCATATGCCTCTTGAAGAGAAAGTCTGAAAGGCCACTCATGTCTATTTTTCCCGGGGACTGACTCATATACCCGATTATTGAGCTGGTTACACCCTTCAGAGCGCTCATAACAATAATGCAGTCACTATCATCTGATATGATCTCAACAACCCTTGAAAATCCATCTGCATCAGCAAGGCATGACCCCCCGAATTTCATCACCTTGATTTTTTTTGGTTCCATTCAGATCCACCCCATTTTAAACATTAACTCCGCATTCAGAACTGACCCCCCAGCCGCTCCCCTTATGGTGTTGTGTGAAAGGGTGACATACCGTAATCTACTGTCGGAAAGCTTTACCCTTCCCACTGTTGCGGACATCCCTCTTGATCTTTCAGAGGAACCGGCCATGGAATCGAGGGATGGCTGTGGCCTGTTCTCCTCAGATCTCAATATTACAGGATTTTCCGGAGCAGAAGGTAGCTTCATCTCCTGAGGCAGTGACCTGAAATTCCTGAAGGATTCAAGTACTTCATACTCCTCAACATCCTGGCCCAGAGTTGCCTGTACAACCTCAAGATGTGAATCCCTAACGGGTACCCGGACACATGTCGGAAATACCTTTATTTCTGAATTCCTGATGTGGCCGGATTCATACGTGCCAAACATCTTCGGTATCTCCTGTGATATTTTTTCCTCCTCCTGTGAAATGTATGGTACCAGATTGTCCATTATGTCCAGCGATGGTACACCCGGGTAACCTGCACCACTTGCTGCCTGGAATGTGGTAACGTTTACCTCACTTATGCCGAACTTCATGACAGGCTTCAGGGACAGGGCCAGTCCTATGGAACTGCAGTTTCCGTTTGCAACAATGAAACCATGTTTTCCCCTGACAGTTTCCAGGCATTCATGATTCACCTCCGGAACCACAAGAGGAACACTCTCCATCATCCTGTTGGCAGAGGCATTTGTAAAGACCTTGAAATTCAGGGACGCAAGTTCCATTTCTATTTCTCTGGCCAGATCGTTTGGGAGAGCACTAAAAACAATATCTGGATCGAGTTTGCTTATCGCGTCCACATCGAGATGGTCTATCCTTTTCCGGAGAAGTTCTGGATCGGAAATGGAGTGTTCCGGTATTTTCAGCACGTCTACGAGTCTTTTTCCGTCGCTTGTAGAACCGCCAAAAAGTCCCGTGATATTGAAAAAAGGGTGATTTGACAGCATCTGACAGAATCTCTGCCCCACAAGTCCACTTGCACCCAGTATAACTGCATTCCTCTTTTCCATCATATCATCTCCCAATTTACTGGACCTGCAGAATCGTAATACCTTAAACTCCAATGGCGCTGTGAAACTTTATCTGATAGCATGTGACGTGCTTCCCATTGGGTTCTGTTATTTTAGAATTCACTGTTATGATATTCCCAGCAGTAATTTTATCCCGAAAAAAGGTAACAATTCAGATTTCAAGTGCTCTGTAAAGCACAATATACCCGGACAGGGAAATTATATTTATTGCAAGGAGAAGAGCTGCAAGCCCGGATCCAAAATGAAGAGAAAGTGAATAGTATATGATTATCGCAATGACTCCCTGCGTCATGAGAATTGAGCTGAAGGCTATGATGTTGCTGAATGAACCTGCCCTGAACTTTAAGTAACTTTTTACGTAAGAGACGAGAATTAAGGCGAATATCATTACAGAAACCGACATTATTACAAGATTTGCTATCCAGAACGGACCCATTGTTAAATCTCCCCCTCTATCCCTGCAGCTATAAATATTTCTTGAAGTATTTTAATGTTGTTGATCAGGACAGGACCTGGAAAGTATACCTTGCCGTAACCATCGCCCTGAACCATGACTAAGTTGTTTGAAAGTAATACCTTCATGTGATGTTCAACTGTACGGTAATTAACGCCGAGACTGGAACTCAACCTGTTAGCGTTTTTAGGACCTTCAATCAGTGATCTTATTATCTTGATTCTCATCTCTCCTCCTCTTGTTGATATGAATATCCACCATAACAGACGCTTGAATGAGCTCTGAAAATCCGTGACTGACAAATTCCCCGATAAATTAAATGGAATGAAATAAATGTTGTTGTGGATTCCATTCATAGTTTATTTACTGTATTGCTGCCCGTTATATGGAACACTTCATTGTAGATCATGTACTGTGGCATTCCGCTTTTAGCAGAAAATCCGTTGTTGAAATACATGATGTCGTATGAGACATTGATATACTTGAACTGTGAAGTGTTTGCTGCATTCTGAACTATGAACTGTACCGTCGCATTGACATTCGCCGTGTTTCCACTGATGGTTATAACCGGTGGGGATTCAGCATAGAACCAGACAGCTGACCAGAGACCAAAGAACCTGTTCCAGGTTGTATTTATCTCTGAGAGACCAGAATAAGTTCCATTTAATGGACCGCCTACCCAGTGAAGGGTCGCATTGGGTTCATACTCCTGCATCACAGTTGTGTTGTTTTCAATTGCTATGTTGTTCCAGTGGCTGAATGCAAGGCTTTCAATATAATTGCTGTTTACAAACTGCTCCGAGGCTGATACGAAACCAGCACCAACAATATGCCATGTTTCAGAATATATTGACCAGTTACCTCCATTGACCATATAGTCAAGAGTGTAGCTTATGTTCAGGTACTGTGTCTGTGTCTGATTGGCCACCGGGGTGAGAATGAACTGGTTGCTTGATATTACCGTTGCTGTATTTCCATTGACTGTTACAGCTGGTGGCGTGACTGTATAATACCATACTGCTGACCAGAGACCAAAGAATTTATTCCATGTGGATGTTATGTTGTTTACACCTGTGTAAGTTCCAGTCAATGGGCCGCCTATCCAGTGAAGAGTTGCGTTATCTGTATACTGAGTCTGCAGGAGGGATGAGTTCTCAATCGCTATGTAATTCCAGTGTGCATATGCATTCTTCAGAATAACAGATCCCTGCTGTGTATCATAACTGGTTTGTAGTCCATTATAGCTGGTTCTTTCACTGTTGAGGCCAGAGTATTCAAATACAAAAAGTCCAGCCATGACTATTGTCAGGGCTATGAATACTGCCGATATTACCTTTAGAGCTTTCAGATCCATGTGCTGCCATTTCGATCTGTATCATCATTTTTTTTCAAATTATGTTACAGATCATATGCAGATCATGTGCAATTCAGATCTAAACTAATCTTCTCCGAGATCTTCAGAAATGGTATCAGGGAGTCCATTATCTTTTTTCCATTCCGCGTCAGGGAATAGACAACACCTTCATCGCTTTCCACCCGGATTAGAAGCCCCATATTCTCCAGTTCTTTCAAACGTTTAGATATTATGGTTGAACTTGAATGGGGAATGCTCCTGAGTATTTCATTGAAATTCTTCTTTATTCCATCATGTTCAAGAATTGCCAGAATGAGCATGGTATACTTTTTGCCAATCTGGGAAAATAACGGGAGTGATGGATCAACGCATATGGTCTCGTTTCCGGTCCTGATCATGCATATATCGTTTCTCTTTCTTGTCCTTTCTCTCTCCTTATCCTCATTATTCATGTGCATTATTTCAACAATCATCATCCAGTTATATTCTTTTTCACATCCTTTGTGATAAGTTGATTTTCAGGTTTTAAACCTTTCCAGAATTAAGATAAACTTTTCTTTACGTTCTGCCATATATACGATTTCATGATTGAGAACTGTGGCATCAAAGAAAGTAACTATACGCGTATTTGGGATGACATGCGATGATTGCGTGAGAACAGTAAGCGAGGGGCTTAAGGAAGGGGGAGCCAGTGAAATATTTGTTTCACTGAAGAACGGGACTGCTTCAGCTGTTGTTGATGACAGCATGATAAGGCCCGATGATCTTTCGAGGCTCCCGGTTTTTAGTGAAAAGTCACACTACAGGGCTCAGGTAAGAAAGGTGGAGTGATCTTGAAAAATGAATATGATCTGGTTATTCTTGGAAGGGGTGCCGCAGCCTTCTCAGCCGCAATAAAAGCCAGCGAGATAACCGCGGGACAGGCTACAATAGCAATGATTGGATTCGGACCCCTTGGAGGTACCTGTGTGAATGTGGGTTGCGTCCCGTCCAAGTACCTCATAGAAGCTGCCAAAGTGGCACACACACAATCAAGTCCAAGGTATCCTGGGATTGAACCGGGGCATCCTTCTATAAATTTTGGGGAACTTATGGAATCCCTCCGTAGAACGGTAAAAGAGGAGCGAAAAGAAAGGTATGAGAACGTCATTAAGTCTTATGAAAATATTGATGTCTATGAGGGTAAAGCTCAGTTCGTGGACAGAGATGCCATAATTGTCAAAAACAATTCTAATCCTAAAAAATTGAAAGGATATAACTTCATAATTGCAACAGGTTCTTCCACAAAAATACCAAAAATAGAAGGTCTGAATGAAACCGGGTATATAACAAGCAATACAGTTTGGGATCTTAACAGTCTTCCCAGAACTCTGACAATACTGGGCGGAGGTTTTATAGGACTTGAAATAGGACAGTCGCTGGAAAGGCTTGGTACCAAAGTTACCATCATAAAAGAACATAATACAGTTGCACCAGGAATTGAGGAAGAGATAGGAAAGACACTCATGGAAATACTCACATCGGAGGGCATTGACTTCAGGAACGGAAAGAAGATTCTGAGAGTCTATTCCCGCAATGGAAAAAAAGTAGTTGAAATGCAATCCAATTTGGGAAAAGAAGAGGTAGAGGCGGATGAAATACTCGTTTCATCTGGAAGAATGCCCAATGTGGCAGATCTTGATCTTGAAAAGGCTGGGGTTAAGTACTCTGAAAATGGTATATCTGTGGATGAAACAATGAAAACATCAAACCCACTTATCTATGCGGCAGGAGATGTTGTCGATCAGAAATACAGGCTCGAGACTCTTGCAGCCAGTGAAGGTTCAATAGCTGCTTCAAACATATACGAAAGCAATGAAAAGAGAATAAACCTGCAACTGGTTCCATGGGCTGTTTTCACAGAACCCCAGTTCGCATCTGTAGGATTAACGGAATCCCAGTACAATGCAACGGGAAGAAAGAGCACCACGAGAGTTGTTCCGCTCGAACTTGTACCAAAGGCAAGAATACTGAAGGAATACCATGGCTCTTTCAAGATAGTTGTTGATTCTGAAACTGAAAAGATTGTTGGCGTGCACGCCCTTTCACCCTATGCCGCTGAATTCATAATTGAAGGTGTTTATGCCATAAAATATGGTCTTACATTCAGGGACCTTATTGAGAACAGCCACATATTTCCAACAGTAGCTGAAGGAATAAAACTTACATCCCAGTCATTCACCAGGGATCTGTCCAGGATGAGCTGCTGCATGGAATGAAAATAATTATCTTGAAGAGGTTTCTTGTCCGGTATAGTTATGAGATCAGTTTCATTTCATGAATCATTGACATGTATGTTTCAGACTCTTTGGACGTTCTAACATGTATCTCAAACGGATGCTCGAAACCTTTTTCAGTTAATGAAAATAACATCTCTCCATATGGTACGTCTGTTACTACAAGGATATCGATATCGCTGGCCATGTTGTGCCTTCCAGTAAGGGCAGAACCGAAAAGATAAACCTTTGCATCTTTATCTGTGCTTTTGACGACTTTGACAAGCCTGTTGATCTCCGATTGAAGATTTTCCCATATCTTTCTTTTCCTCACGGTTTCATTTACACGCATGCCTGAGTTCATCCGTTATAACCCCCGTTATTTCATAGAGTTTTTTTACGTCATCTTCGTCAAATGATTTCTGAAAGTATCTCGAAGTTGCATAAGCGTCCTCCAGCATATTCAGCTGGAATGAGTACTGATTCAGAAGAAAATATGCTTTTTCCCCGCAATTTCCTCCAGAAGATTCGTATGCAAGCTTAAGAAGGTCCCTCAAACTGTGAGATCGCGGATAATCACCTGCACTGCTTAACAGTATTGATTTCAACGTTAATTCCAGTGACTGTTGCAAACTGAATGTAGCCAGATCATAGAATTCTTCATCGATTTGCAATTTTGCAGTTATCAGGAATCTGTCTGCTTTCTGTGCAAGGAACTGGACAAAGTCTTCAGATGACATACTGTATGTATTATATTCAAAACATATATAACCGTCACCTTTTCCGAATTTATGATCAAGAAAGCTCCGAACTTCAGAAAGGAGACATATCGCGAAATATTGTTTTCACCGCTGTCGTTATCCTTATTTACATATATCCTCACAAGGAATGGATTTAATTCAACTGGCGTTGACAGTCTCATCCTGAACACATATACACCGTCTGTATCTGTTATGCCTGCAGAATCCTTTGCCAGTGATTAGCTGCCTATTTCGCGTATAAATGATCCCACGGACAGGTGCCTGTTGCTAACAGGCATTGATGCCAGATCTTTGAGAATATGGCCTGTCAGAACGCATGCAATCCTGTCGGTTCGATCGATTGTGCCCTCTTCAACCAGTTTCCTGATTCCGGCCACGGAGGCGGCCGAAGCAGGTTCACAGCCTATGCCAGATCTATCTATCACCCGTTTTGCATCCATTATTTCATCGTCGCTTACCTTTGTTACAATGCCATCAGTATATTTTATAGAGATCAGTGCTTTTTCCCAGTTCACAGGATTGCCAATCCTTATTGCACTTGCAATGGTTTTTGCCT